>NZ_BAABJZ010000105.1:0-123869 GCF_039543565.1 Ferrimonas pelagia
AGCTATGACCACATTGTCGACCAGGTTGCAGATGCTTGGAACAGCTTTCGAAAAGATGCAGAACAAGTGCGGCATCTGTGCAGCAGGGAATGGGCCAGACTGACCAAATAGATAATGGAATTGGTATAAGGGGTCAAAGGGGCTGAAGTCAGACGCAAAAAAGGCGCTCCTAGGAGCGCCTTTTTATCTCAAAAGCCGGACGGTTACTTAACAACCGTTAAGGTGGGTCGACCACTGGGACGTTGAACCTGTGCAGGCTCTGAACCCTCGGCGACCGCAGCCAACTCAGGCTGAAACCCGCGAGGCTCCGCGTCGGACTCGAACTCGGCAATATCATCGACCGCTTCGTCTTCGTACTCAGCCTCAGGCGGGAACACAGTACCCGCGCCATTTTCACGGGCGTAGATCGCTTCTACCGCCGCCATAGGGACATACAATGCGTGGGGTTTGCCGCCAAAACGGGCATTAAACAACACCGCATCATTCCCCAACTGCAGATTGCCAACCGCATGCGGCGCAATATTCAGTACGATCTGGCCATCCTGAATAAACTGAGTCGGCACCTGCACGCCAGACACCTCAGCATTCACCACCAAGTGCGGCGTCAGATCGTTATCCTGCATCCAGTCATAAAACGCCCGCAACATGTAGGGACGGGTCGCGCTCACTTCCTGACTCATACGCCGATGCGCAGCTCACGTTCCGCTTCGGTCAGAGAGGCTTTGAAAGCTTCACGCTCGAAGATCCGGGTCATATAAGCTTTCACTTCCGCGCTGCCACGACCGGCCAGCTCGATACCCAGCGTCGGCAGACGCCAGAACAGCGGGGCCAGATAGCAATCCACCAGGGTGAACTCTTCGCTCATAAAGTAAGGGGCTTCGGCAAAGACAGGACCCAGAGCCAAGATGCTCTCGCTCAACTCTTTACGCGCAGCCGCCGCACCATCACCATTCGCGATACGCTCAGCCAGGGCATACCAGTCGTTTTCGATGCGGTGCATCATCAGACGGCTCTGGCCACGGGAAACCGGGTACACCGGCATCAGTGGTGGGTGGGGGAAGCGCTCATCCAAGTATTCCATGATGATGCGGGCGTTGTACAGTACCAGCTCGCGATCAACCAGAGTTGGAACGCTGTTGTACGGATTCAACTCGGCCAGATCCTGTGGCAGCTGGTTTGGATCCACCTGCATAACTTCAACACCGACCCCTTTTTCCGCCAGGACAATGCGAACCTGGTGGCTGTAGAGATCACTGGCACCGGAATACAGGGCCATGACAGAGCGTTTATTGGCAGCGACAGCCATTGGTACCCTCCGAAAAATTCAGATAGCAGAGACAGCAAAGGGGGGCATCAAGCCCCCGCATTTGCACAAGAAACAGATTGTAACCTGTTATTGGTGATTAGTGTACATCTCGCCAGTATTCGCGCTTAAGCAAATAGGAAAGGATCAGGAAGATAAACAAGAATCCCAGCACCCATTTGCCCATCGCCTGACGCTTAAGCTTAACCGGCTCCGCTGAATAGGTCAGGAAGTTGGTCATATCCAGCGCAAACTGCCGGTACTCCTCATCGGTCAAGCTGCCACCAGTAGCGACGATACTGCCATCCTCCTGCAGCACAGGTCGCCCTTGCAGGCCCTCCAGCACATGCGGCATGCCGACGGCAGGAAAGACCAGGTTATTGACGCCGAAGGGGCGACTCTGATCGACATAGAACGCCGTCAGGTACGAATACAGCCAATCTGAACCTCGCACCCGGGCAACCAACGTCAGATCCGGTGGCGGCGCACCAAACCACTTGGCGGCTTGCTCTTGTGGCATCGCGCTCACCATCAGCTCGCCAACCTTAGTGTCGGTATGGATCAAGGCATTCATCTCGTCGAGGGTAAAGCCCAGATCGTCCGCGACCCGCTCATAGCGCTGATATTGGGTACTGTGACAGCCCATACAGTTGGCCATAAACGCCCGTGCTCCACGCTGAAGCGAGGCCTGATCATGCAGATCGATGTCGGCATGCACTACGTGCGGGTTATTGCCACCTGCAGCGAAACCGAGCGCCGGCAGGCAGGCCAAAATTGCAATGATGAATCTCTTCATTAGCCTGTCACCCTTTCTGGAACCGGTTTGCACTTCTCGTTCTTGCTGTAAACAAACAGCAGCACAAAGAAGCCGAAGTAACCGAGAGAGAACAGCCGTGCCAGGTTGGTTTCCACCGGACCGGCAGGCAATGCGCCCAGCACACCCAAAGCGACAAAGCACACCACAAACTGCGCGATGTTAAGCTTGTGCACCAGACTACGATAGCGGACCGACTTGACCTTGCAGCGATCCAACCAAGGCAGGAAGAACAGCACCACGATCGCCGCCCCCATGCCGATCACACCAAACAATTTGTCCGGCACGGCTCGCAAGATGGCGTAGAACGGGGTGAAGTACCACACCGGAGCGATATGTTCAGGGGTCTTCAACGGGTTGGCCGCCTCGAAGTTGGGTGGCTCTAAGAAGTAGCCCCCGCCCTCTGGCATAAAGAACAGCACATAGCAGAACACGATCAAGAACGCGGCGGTACCAAAGATATCCTTCACCGTGTAATAAGGGTGGAAAGGAATGCCGTCCACCGGCCAACCATCCGGCCCTTTGTTCTTCTTGATCTCAATGCCATCCGGGTTATTGGAGCCCACTTCATGCAGCGCAATGATATGCAGGAACACCAACACCACCAGCACCAAGGGCAAGGCGATCACGTGCAACGCAAAGAAGCGGTTCAGGGTCGCGCCGGATACCACGTAATCACCGCGGATCCACAAGGTCAGATCGTCGCCGATCACCGGAATGGCCCCAAACAGCGAGATGATCACCTGAGCGCCCCAATAGGACATCTGGCCCCACGGCAGCAGATAGCCCA
Organism: Ferrimonas pelagia; assembly: GCF_039543565.1. Classification (NCBI taxonomy): domain Bacteria; kingdom Pseudomonadati; phylum Pseudomonadota; class Gammaproteobacteria; order Alteromonadales; family Ferrimonadaceae; genus Ferrimonas; species Ferrimonas pelagia. The sequence goes on from NZ_BAABJZ010000105.1 coordinate 2,908, forward strand.
TAAAGGCTTCCGCCATCAGCACCAGGAAGATCAGCATGCCGAAGATCCACAGCAACTCGCGCGGCTTCTGGTAAGAGCCGTACAGCACGCCGCGGAACATGTGCAGATAGATCACCACAAAGAACGCCGAGGCCCCGGTGGAGTGCATATAACGCAGCAACCAACCGTACTCAACGTCGCGCATGATGTACTCAACGGAGGCAAACGCGCCTTCGGCACTGGGGACATAGTTCATGGTCAGCCAGATCCCCGTGAGGATCTGATTCACCAGCACCAACAGCGCCAAAGAGCCAAAGAAATACCAGAAATTAAAGTTTTTCGGTGTTGGGTACTGACCGACGTGCTTGTTGTACGTCGCGGTCATGGGGATCCGTTCGTCGATCCAATCAATCACCTTTTTCATGACGCGGTTCCCCCATCGAGCCCGATGACCACCGTGCGCTCATCCACATACTGATGGGGCGGCACCTCCAGGTTCAGTGGTGCTGGCACACCGGCAAACACCCGTCCCGCCATATCAAACTTGGAGCCATGACAGGGACAAAAGAAGCCCGACTGGATCCCCTGCACCTGCTGCTGAAATGAATCTGGCATATAGGTTGGAGAGCACCCTAGATGGGTACACAAGCCAACGGCGATAAAGAATTCTTCGTTGATCGCCCGTGACGCATTCTGCGCATAAGGCGGCTGCTGAGGCTCTTCCGAGTTGGGATCCCGCAACTGGCCATCAAGGCCTTGCAGTTGTTGCAGGATCGCCTCCGTCCGGCGAACCACCCATACCGGTTTGCCACGCCATTCCACGCGTAGCAATTGTCCCGGCTCTAACTTTCCAATGTTAACTTCTACTGGTGCGCCGGCAGCTTTCGCCTTGGCGCTTGGGTTCCATGACTTGATGAAGGGAACCGCAGTAGCGACCGCGCCAACCCCGCCAACGGCCGCGGTGGCCAGGGTCAGAAATCTGCGACGTCCAGTATCGACAGGCGCATTGCTCATCCACTTATCTCCCGTAGGGGTTCTGCGTTTTTGCGTACCTTGGGCTTCTTCTTTTTGCCAACACCATATTTTTGATAGTTAGCCAAGGCCGAGGCGGCCCCATTATATAGAAAAACCAGACGCAGTTCATAGTTTTGCGTTAGCCATTGACCTAAATCACAACAACTAAATCACATTCACAGGGAAACAAGTTGATAAACAGCCCTCCCACAAACAACCAGGAGAGAACATCTCTCTTGTGATAGGTTTTCAGACCTTGCTGGATCGCCAGCTCTTCGCGAGGAAGCGTGACAAAATGAAGGCGAAAAAAAACCCGGCCATAAGGCCGGGTTTTCTGTAAGAACCAAAGTCCCAGCGTATTAACGCTTGGAGAACTGTGGCTTACGACGTGCTTTACGCAGGCCGACTTTCTTACGCTCAACTTCACGAGCGTCACGGGTAACGAAACCAGCTTCGCGCAGAGTTGGACGCAGAGACTCGTCAAACTGCATCAGGGCACGGGTGATACCGTGACGGATAGCACCGGATTGACCAGTGATACCACCACCGGAAACGGTCGCGTAGATGTCCAGTTTACCCAGCATCTCGGTCAGTTCCAGCGGCTGACGAACTACCATGCGAGCAGTTTCACGGCCAAAGAATTGCTCCAAAGAGCGCTTGTTGATGGTGATCTCGCCGGAACCCTGCTTGATGAAAACACGAGCAGTGGAGGTCTTGCGGCGGCCAGTACCGTAGTATTGAGTCATTGGCATATTCCCCTTAGATGTCCAGAACCTGAGGCTGCTGTGCAGCGTGCTTGTGCTCGGCACCAGCGTACACTTTCAGCTTGCGGAACATGGCACGACCCAGAGGGCCTTTCGGCAGCATGCCCTTAACGGCCTTCTCGATGATCATTTCAGGACGACGGTCCTGCAGATCAGAGAAGTTGATTTCCTTGATGCCGCCTGGGTAACCAGAGTGGCTGTAGTACATTTTGTTTTGCGCCTTGTTACCGGTAACGGTAACTTTTTCAGCGTTGATGATCACAATGTAATCACCGGTATCCACGTGCGGGGTGTATTCCGCTTTGTGCTTACCGCGCAGACGACGAGCTACTTCAGTAGCCATACGGCCCAGGGTTTTACCCTCGGCATCAATGATAAACCAGTCGCGTTGTACGGACTCTGGCTTAGCAGTAAAAGTTTTCATCAGATTTGAAACCTAATTTGCAGTTACATATCCGCCCTGCTTAAGTAAGCAAGACTACCGTGTTTGGTCTTCCACCTATCCCTTCGAATAGGACAAGACGCTGGTTTTGGTCGTAAAACGACCGTCCGTAACGTAGGCAGGGCGCGAATTATAATGCAGGGCGATGCAAAAATCACCTGCTTTTTTGTGTTCTTGTCTCTTTTTAAGGGAGGTGCGGGCGCGCCAGATAGTCATGACTCTGCATTTCCGCCAATCGACTGAGGCAGCGTTTGAACTCAAACGCTAACAGGCCGCCGGTATACAGCTGCATCATCTCCACCTCGGCAGAGATGATGAGTTTTACACCGCGTTCATAGAACTCATCGACCATGGCAATAAATCGCCGTGCCACGTCATCGCCGGCATGCTCAGCTCCCATTTGGCGCACCCCGCTCAAGAGCACGGTATGGTACAGGCGGGCCAACTCCATGTAATCACTCTGACTGCGCGGCCCGTCACATAACGCTAGAAAATCCGCCAACAAGACGCCGTCCGCCTCTCTGCGAATGGCAATGGCTCGGCCAAGCAGCTCGATCTCGCCGCCCTGATGGCCGGGCTCTGGCGCCAGTTGTGTGAAGTAGTGATGCAAGTTGGCGTCGGCGGCTTGATCCAGCGGCGCATGGTAGATCTCGGCCTGCTCTAACGTCCGTAACCGATAATCGACGCCACTGTCGACATTCACCACCTCGCAGTGTTGCTTAACCAGGGCGATGGCTGGCAGGAAACGGGCCCGTTGCAGACCATTTCGATACAGCTCGTCTGGCGGAATGTTCGAGGTCGCCACCAACACCACCCCCAAATCGAACAATTGCTCAAACAGGCCACCGAGGATCATGGCGTCGGTAATGTCCGAAACAAAGAACTCGTCGAAACAGATCACCTCCGCTTCGTCGGCCCAGCCCCGCGCGATCAGCGCCAACGGATCTGCCTGGCCCTGCAACTGAGTCAACTGCTGGTGGACACGGTGCATAAAACGATGGAAATGGATGCGGATCTTACGTTGCAGTGGCAGGCAGTCGTAGAAGGTATCGACCAGGTAGGTCTTACCGCGACCGACGCCGCCCCAAAAATAGAGCCCCTTTACCCTTGGTTTGAGTATTGGCTTATTGCCGAGCCGAAACCAGCGCTGCCGCAGACTCGGTTGCCAATCTTGCCGCAGGTTCAGCTCATCATAGAGTCGCTGCAACTGCTGCACGGCGTGCTGCTGAGCCGGATCAAATTGAAAATCGGTACGGGTAAGATCCTGTTCATACCGTTCGAGCGGAGTCGCCATCCTCACTTCCTTGGACAATGCTTATAGCTAGACAAAACCTGTATTCTCGGGCCGCAAGTGTATCATGGCCCAATGAGCCGATGTATATTGAGCCTGTATCAATCAGGGATCTATAGGAGAGTTTATGACCTGGCTACCGAGCCTCTTTTTCTTGTTGGTTGGCATCGGGATCGGCTACGCGATCCGCTGGCACTTCAAGGATGGCAGTAACGATAAGCAGCACTTACAGCGGGAATTGGCTCAGGCCAAGTTCGATCTGGACCAACAACGCCAAGAAGTGGCCGACTACTTTGAGCAGTCCCGTGAGCTGATGTCACAAGTAAGCACCAGCCTGGATAAAGCCAATCAATTTTGGAATAACTCGGCCCAAGGGCTGCTGGGTGAGAACAAGATGGCGCCGCTACCAAGCCACCCACCGCAACTGGAAGAGCATCTCGAGACCATCGAGGCTCTGCCACCCAACGACTACGTCAAAGGCTCACACGGGATCATTAACGAACCGCCAAAAGCTGCCAACGGCTAGGGAACTTTCGTTAGAGTCCTCAGTCGCATAGTTAAGGAAGACCCGCGAAATCATTGCAGGAGTTTGATCGCAAATGAAATTAAATACCCCTTTGTTGTCAGCCGCTGTGCTGTGTGCCTCTCTAGCCGCTGTATCACCTAGCCACGCCGCTTGGCCATCCTCGATTGATGGTCAAGCGTTGCCTAGCCTCGCCCCGATGGTCGAGCAGATCTCGCCTGCCGTGGTTTCGGTGTCTGTCGAAGGCACCCAAGTCGCCCGACAAAACATCCCTGAGCCATTCCGCTTCTTTTTTGGCCCCAACTCGCCGCAAGGACGCGAACAAAGTCGACCGTTTCGCGGACTGGGCTCCGGCGTCATTATTGATGCGAAAAAAGGCCATGTGATCACCAATCACCACGTTATCGACAACGCCGACAAGATCCTCATCAACCTCAGTGATGGCAGAGAATATGAAGCGAAGTTGATCGGTTCCGATCCCGCCACCGATGTCGCGGTACTCAAGATCGAGGCCGATGATCTGACGGCCGTTACGCTGGCCGACTCCGACACGCTCAAGGTGGGTGATTTCACCGTGGCGATCGGCAACCCGTTTGGGCTCGGCCAGACCGTCACCTCCGGCATCGTTTCCGCCCTTTCTCGTGGCCTTGATGGCGACGGCTACCAAAACTTCATCCAGACCGATGCGGCCATCAACTCCGGCAACTCCGGCGGCGCACTGGTCAATCTCAACGGCGAACTGATCGGGATCAACACCGCCATCATCGCCCCCAGTGGTGGCAATGTCGGCATTGGCTTTGCTATCCCGGTTAATATGGTGCAAAACCTGACCAATCAGATCCTCGAGTTCGGTGAAGTGCGCCGCGGTGTCCTAGGGATCATCGGCGGCCCATTGAATAATGAAACCGCGAAGCTGTTCGGCCTCGACACTAAGCACGGCGCCTACATCAGCCAAGTGTTGCCGGATTCGGCTGCGGCCGAGGCGGGGATCGAAGCCGGCGACATCATCACCAGCCTCAATGGTAAAAATATCCGCACCTTCCAGGAGCTACGAGCCAAGATCGCCACCATGGGTGCCGGAGCAACGGTCAAGCTGGGCGTGTTCCGCGACGGCGACCGCAAGACCATCAAGGTCACCCTGAATGAAGCGCCGGGTGAGAACATCCAAGCCAGCATCATCCATCCGGCCCTAGAGGGCGCCAAACTCTCCAGCTATAACGAGGGTGGGATCCGTGGGGTACGTGTCTCTGAGCTGGATGAACGCTCGCCAGCCGCACGCAATGGCCTGCAATCCGGCGATGTGATCATCGGCATCAGCCTGCTCAACCGTGGGCGTGTGCCGGTACAAGAGCTGGGCCAACTTCGGGAGATGCTCAGCGAATACGACGGGGCCTTTGCCGCCACCGTCCATCGTGACGGCAGCAACCTGATGGTGATCCTACGCTGATCTTGCCCAAACTCGAGAGAAGGCGACCATCCGGTCGCCTTTTTTATTTAAGTCAGTCAGTTGTTACCTTTTCCACTCAGAGTTAGGATCGGTCTATCACGGAACTCTTTACTAATGAATATGCTGTCCATGCTGCGATACATCCTCAAACCTGTGCTGATCGGCCTCGCCGTGGCTGCCGTGATCATTGTCACCACGCCCAGTCTGAGGGAGCACCTGCCTCGCCTGGATCGCAGTATCAGTCACGTCGAGCGTGCCAGCTTTGCCAGTGCAGTACGTCGCGCCGCGCCCGCGGTGGTGAATGTCTACTCCCACCGTCAAACCCGGGGCAACTTCAGCCAGTTGGCACCACAAGGGCTGGGCAGTGGCATCATCATGCATGATGAGGGCTATGTCCTGACCAACTACCACGTGGTCAGCGCCGCCGATCAGATCTTCCTCGCCCTGCAGGACGGTCGGTTGGCCAATGCCGAGATGATCGGCTCCGATCCCTATACCGATCTGGCGGTGCTGAAGATCGACGAGGACAACCTGCCGGTGATCCCGCTGGATCTCAGCCGTAAGCCTCAAGTCGGTGATATGGTGCTGGCCATTGGCAATCCCTATAACCTGGGACAAACCATCACCCAGGGGATCATCAGCGCCACCGGCCGCAACGGCCTCAGCTCCAGCTATCAAGATTTCATCCAGACCGATGCCGCCATCAACCAAGGCAACTCCGGCGGGGCGCTGGTCGACGCCGATGGCATGTTGATCGGGATCAACACCGCCAACTACCAGCAGTTAGGCGATGCCGGAGTGGGCCTCAACTTTGCCATTCCCATTGAGCTGGCCTACAAAATCATGGGCAAGCTGATCCGCGACGGTAGGGTGATCCGCGGACACTTGGGACTCAGCGGCAGCCCGGTGAATGCCACCATCGCACGCCTGTTGCGATTACCTGAGGTCATGGGCGTCGCCGTCACTGAGGTCGATGCCAACGGCCCGGCGGCGCGTGCTGGCTTGCGGCCTAACGACGTCCTGACCGCGTTCAACGGCGATCCGATCAGCGGCAGCGACATGTTGATGGACCGCATCGCCGAAACGCCGCCGGGCACTGAGATCAACATGACTCTGATCCGCCAAGGTCGCCGCTTCAGTGTACCGATCACCATCGCCGAAAAGCCCCCGATGAGCACACAACCGAGCCGCTAACTTCAAAACGCAGGATCCGCAGTCGCCTTGCTTAGGCATACGCTTTGTTTGGATCCTGCCCATGTCGACACTCGCTTACGCGACCTCAGTGACGCCCCCGCACGCCGGGTTGATCAGCCTAAAGGCCTACCGAGGGCCCAAGATCCTACTGCTCAATAACAAAGGGGGCGTCGGCAAATCCACCCTGACCACTCAGCTACTGCTGCGGCTGCAACAGCGGGGTCAACATCCGGCGCTGGTGGATTTTGATCCCCAATGCTCCAGCCTACAGTGGGCCGAGCAGCACGGCGCCATCTGGGCCGTCGATGACGACGCGCGGCGGGCCCCGTTGGAGTCGATGCGCCTGCGCGTGCCGGCCAACGCCAGCTGCGTGCTGATGGACTCCCCGGCAAACCTGACGCCGGAGCTGCTGGTGCGGGTGCTGCGATACGCCGATAAGATCCTACTGCCCAGCCAAGCGAATCCAATGGATGTCCGCGCGCTCGGTCGCTTCCTGCCGGAGCTGTTGTTCCATCCTATGTATCGCAGCCGCCAACCCAAGATCGGCGTGGTCGCCAACCGGGTGCAGGATGGCAGCCAAACCGAACTCCTGAAGCGATTCCTCACCCACCTCGATATGCCGCTGCTGGCCGAGCTGCCAGAGCGTAGCCAATATCAACAAGACCATGCTGCCAGCAAGCTCAGTGATAACGGCGTGTGGGCTCGCTTGCTGGAATGGCTCGATCAATGAGCCCCCCGACTGTGAGCGGCATAAAAAAACGCCCGTCGGATGACGGGCGTTTTCGTTAGCATCGGCTCAAAGGGTTACTTAACCCGGACCACATCCGCGCCCAGACCCGCCAGCTTGTGCTCGATCTGCTCGTAACCGCGATCCAGGTGATAGATCCGATCCACTACAGTCGTCCCGGTCGCCACCAAGCCCGCGATCACCAGACAGGCGGACGCGCGCAGATCGGTCGCCATGACCTGAGCGCCTTGCAGCTGCTCGATCCCCTGGATCAGGCAGGTATTGCCTTCCAGATCCATCTTGGCGCCCATCCGCTTCAGCTCAGGGACGTGCATAAACCGGTTCTCGAAGATGGTCTCCGTCACCTTAGCACCGCCACTGGACAGGGCATTCATGGTACAGAACTGCGCCTGCATATCGGTCGGGAACGCCGGGTGTGGCGCCGTTTTGATCGACACAGGCTTCGGCTGACGGCCCTGCATATCCAGGCTGATCCAGTCGTCACCGCGCTCGATCACTGCGCCCGCTTCTTCCAGCTTCAACAACACCGGCTCCAGCGTCTCAGGCGCCGCCTGACGACACACGACCGAACCGCGCGTCGCGGCTGCTGCCACCAGATAGGTTCCGGTCTCGATCCGATCCGGCATGACGTCGTAACGCACACCGTGCAGCTTCTCAACCCCTTCAATGCGGATCACATCGGTACCCGCCCCCGAGATCTTGGCCCCCATGGCGTTCAGGCACGACGCCAGATCCACCACTTCCGGCTCACGCGCCGCGTTCTCGATGTAGGTCACGCCGTCGGCCAACGCCGCCGCCGCCATCAGGTTCTCGGTGCCCGTCACGGAAACCACATCCATCAGGATGGTGGCCCCCTTTAGGCGGCCATTCATGCGCGCCTTAACGTAGCCCTCTTCCACCTTCACATCCGCCCCCATGGCTCGCAGGCCCTGGATATGCAGATCCACCGGACGAGCGCCAATGGCGCAGCCCCCCGGCAAAGAGACATCGGCCTTGCCGTACTTGGCCAGCAACGGCCCCAGCAGCATGATGGACGCGCGCATGGTTTTCACCAGCTCATATTCCGCCACGCAGGTGGTAATGGTGGAGGGATCGATGGTCAACAGGCTGTTGTCCAGATCACTCACGGTGGCACCCAGCTGACGCAGCAGTTGAATGGTTGTATTCACGTCACGCAACACCGGCACGTTGCCCAGTGTCATGGTGTCTTCCGCCAAAACGGCCGCCATCAAGATCGGCAGAGCCGCATTTTTGGCGCCAGAGATGGTGACTTCGCCGGCTAAGGGGCCCGCAGCCCGTACTTGCAATTTATCCACTTAAGCTCCGCCAGATCAGCTAGGCATATTGAAAATCTTTTCTCGTTGCCACTCCGCTGGCGTAAATGCCTTGATGGTCAAGGCATGCAAGGTTCCATCTGTGATCTTATCCATCAAAGGTGCGTAGACCGCCTGTTGGCGCTTCACCTTTGATTGGCCATCAAACCCCTCGCCAACCGCTACAATCGTGTAGTGGCTGCCGTCGGATCTTACGTCCACTTCGGTCAGTTGCAATGCATCCTGCAGTCGCTGTTCAATCTCTTTCAGATCCATCGCTTTTCTCCTCGATGTCGGTGCTTGAGCGCAATTGCTCGCCGTCCAGGCCTAAATCGTACAATGCCATCAATCGACGCAGTGACGCCGGACAATGGCACCAAGCCAGAGCCGCGCCCTGCGGCTGCCGCTGCTGGGTTTCCAGCTCCAGCAACCAAGCCAATCCCGCACTGTCCACCGAATCCAGCGCCTGCAGATCCAAGCGCTGCACCCCCCGCCACTCGTCACGGTGTGCGGCCAGATCCGGCACCGAGTGCAGATCCAGCCGACCTTGCACGATCAGCGTTTGGTCGTCGCGAGTGACCGTCAAGCTCACGAGGCTCCCCTCGCAGGCACCAGCGCCTTGCTACTTTGCTCCGCCAGCATATCACTGACCAGATCAATGCCCTGGCGCCGGATCAGGCCGCCGATCTCCGCCTCTTTGGTCGCCAACAGGCTGACACTTTCGGCGATAAGATCAATCGCTTTCCACTCACCTGTCTTCTTGTTGCGACGGGCTTTGAACTGGACTGAAATCGGAGGCCTTCCGGGCTCAATGATATTCACCCCGACCGTCACGATCTGTTGATCCTTGAGCGGTTGCGCAGGTTGGAAGGCCACGGTTTGATCCGTGTACTCGGTGAAAGCCTGAGCAAAGGTGGCAATCATATACTGCTTAAATACGTCCGTGAACCTCTGAACCTGCTCTTTGCTCAATTGACGGGCTCGCGGCCCCACCACTTTCAGTGCCGCAAAGCGGTGATCCACATACGGCATCAACTCCTGCTCCACGATCAGCTTGAGATGGTCAGGATCGGCGGCGATCAGCGCCTTATCCTCGGCAAACCGGTCAAAGGTGGCCGCCGCAACCTGCTCCACCAAGCGATAAGGATCGCTGCTGTCCACCGTTGCCAGCGCTGGACTGCACCACAGCATTGCCAACCATAACCACACACCCATGCGTTTCATATCACCCACTCCTTATTCACCCTGTCCCACACTATAGAGGAACTGGCCGATCAACTCCTCCAGCACCATGGCACTGCGGGTATCTTCGATCCGATCACCGTCCACCAATAGCTCACCCTCTTCGTCATAAAAGCCGGGGGTCAAGCCAATGTACTGCTCCCCCAACAACCCCGAGGTCAGGATGGAGAGGCTACTGGTGTCGGGAAACTGATCGAACCGAGCATCGATCGCCAGCGTCACCTCCGGCAGCAGCGATTCAGGATCCAAATCGATCGCCAGCACCCGGCCCACCACCACGCCACCGACCTTCACCGGTGAGCGCACCTTCAGACTGCCGATATTCTCAAACCCGGCGTTGAGCCGGTAACTGGGGCCATTGCCGCGCGGATCGATGTCCGCCACCTTTAAGATCAACACCAATAACGCCACCAGACCCGCCAATAAAAAGGCGCCGACGGCCAACTCGATTTTGCGTGAATTCATCCTGTTACCCAAACATCAGTGCAGTCAAAACAAAGTCCAGTGCCAACACCGCCAGTGAAGCATGAACCACGGTTTCGGTGGTGGCCCGGCTGATCCCTTCTGCCGTCGGCATCGCGTCATAGCCTTTGAACAGCGCGATCCAGATCACCACAAAAGCAAACACACCACTTTTAATCAAACAATTGAGAATGTCTTTCTGCCACTCGACCGAGGCATTGAGGATCGACCAAAACGCACCGGGATCGATCCCCTTCCACTCGACGCCGATCAGATGTCCGCCCCAGATCCCGACCGCCGTAAACATCAGCGCCAGTAGCGGCATGGCGATCAAGCCCGCCCAAAAGCGCGGCGCGACCACCCGGCGCAAGGGATCCACCGCCATCATCTCCATCGACGCCAACTGCTCGGTCGCTTTCATCAGGCCGATCTCCGCCGTTACCGCCGAGCCGGCGCGACCGGCAAACAGCAGCGCCGTGACCACCGGGCCCAACTCCCGCAGCAAGCTCAACGCCACCATGGGGCCGAGGCTCTCCTCGGTGCCAAAATCCGCCAGAATGATGTAGCCCTGCAGGCCCAGCACCATGCCGATAAACAGACCGGAGACGGTAATGATCAACACCGACAACACGCCGATCTGGTACAGCTGCTTGATCAGCAACGGCGCCATCTTGGCTGGCTGTGGCCGGGCCAACAAGGCGCCCAGCAGCATCAACAGTGCCCGGCCCAACCCGGCAACCCAGGCGATCCCACCGCGACCCAGCCGGGCCACACTCTGCAACACACTCACTGTAACAACTCCTCCAGATAGTCCGCAGCAGGATGATGGAACCGCACCGGCCCATCGGGTGCGCCCTGTAAAAACTGGCGCAGCTGGGCGCTGTCGAGGCTGCGGATCTGCGCCGGTGTGCCCTGCCCCACCACGCGGGCATCGGCGATCACATAAACATAATCGGCGATCTGCAACACCTCATCGACATCGTGCGATACCACGATGGAGGTCAGATCCAGCGCCTGCCCCAACTCCCGGATCAGCTTCACCAGCACCCCCATGGAGATGGGATCCTGACCGGCAAACGGCTCGTCGTACATCACCAGCTCGGGCTCCAGTGCGATCGCCCGCGCCAAGGCCGCCCGTCGCTGCATACCACCAGAGAGCTCTGCCGGCAGCAAAGACGCCGCCCCGCGCAGGCCGACGGCCTCCAGTTTCATCAACACCAAACGGCGGATCAGGGGCTCGCTCAATTGGGTGTGCTCACGCAGAGGAAAGGCCACGTTGTCAAACACGGACATATCGGTAAACAGGGCGCCGGACTGGAATAGCATGCTGATCCGGCGCCGCTGCCGATACAGCTGTGCCCGCGACAATCGATTCAGATCCTGACCATCAAAATGCACGCAGCCACTGTCGGGCTGCAACTGTGCGCCAAACAGCTTAAGCAGGGTGGTTTTACCGATGCCACTGGGGCCCATAATGGCGGTGATCCCGCCGCGGGGGATCTGCATGGAGAGTCGATCGAAGATGGTCCGTTCGCCGCGACGAAAGACCAGATCCTGCACCTCGATCAAGGGTGAGGATGAGCTATCTGATTGATTTTGCATGTCCTCAACAGACGCCTGACGGCGCCTGGAAACTCCTTTTCTTGGGCCAGCAAGACCCACATAGTACGTGCCAAACAGCCACTTAACAATCTACGCCACTTTTCTTTTCCCCTGGTTCAAGCGACAATGCGCGCCAATGCATTGACCCATGGCACCGGCATGATATTGAATCTGGTTTTATTGTTGCTTGGCCTGGCCTTATTGGTCTGGAGCGCCGACCGTTTTGTCTACGGCGCCGCCGCACTGGCCCGCAATCTGGGGCTACCACCACTGATCATCGGTCTGACCATCGTCTCCATGGGCTCCTCCGCACCCGAAGCCATGGTCGCCGCCAACGCCGCCATCGAGGGCCGACTCGATACCGCCATCGGCAATGTCATCGGCTCCAACATCGCCAACATCACCCTGATCCTCGGCGCCACCGCGCTGATCCGCCCGCTACTGGTGGGCTCCTCTACTCTGATCAAAGAGCTGCCATTGATGTTGGCCGCCACCGTACTGGCCGGCTACCTAATGCACGATCTGCACCTAAGCCGCACCGATGGGCTGATCCTGGCACTGGCGTTCATTTTGGTGATGGGTGTCCTGATCGCCTCAGCACTGCGTACCCGCAGCAGCGATCCCCTTATCGCCGAAAGCGACGACGAGATCCCCAGCGATGTCCCCATGGCCAAAGCCCTGCTGTGGCTGGCCGTCGGCATGCTGCTGCTGCCGTTGGCGGCGGATCTCATGGTCAACAACGCCGTGGTCATCGCCCAATTCTTTGGCCTGTCCGATCTGGTGATCGGCCTGACCATCATCGCCGTCGGCACCAGTCTGCCCGAGTTAGCCGCCTGCCTCGCCGGCCTGGCCAAGGGCGAGGATGATCTGGTGATCGGCAACGTGGTGGGCTCCAACCTGTTCAATATCTTGGCCGTGTTGGCGATCCCCACCCTGATCGCCCCCGGCACCATCGATGCCGCCGCTGCGGGCCGAGACTACTACATTATGCTGGCTACCAGCCTGGCCCCGCTGCTGTTACTCTTGCTCAAACGCAGCCGCAGCATCGGCCGCCTTGAAGGTGGCTTGCTGCTGGTCGCCTTCATTGCCTACCAATTTACCCTGTTTACTCAGGCCGCGTGATCCACAGGAGAGCCGATGTCTACCGCATCACAATGGCATCAATGGGCAAAGCGCGTCATCGATATCGAGACCGCCGCCATCCAACATCTGCACCGCTTCATCGACGACGAATTCGTTGCGGCATGCGAAACCTTACTGGCCTGCAAAGGCAAAGTTGTCGTGATGGGGATGGGCAAGTCCGGTCACATCGGCAATAAGATCGCCGCCACCCTCGCCAGTACCGGCACCCCGGCGTTTTTTGTCCATCCCGGCGAAGCCAGCCATGGCGATCTGGGCATGTTGGCCCCACAGGACGTGGTGATCGCCATCTCCAACTCAGGTGAAGCCCACGAGATCCTCACCCTGATGCCGGTGATCAAACGGATGGGGCTGGCGGTGATCGCCATGACCGGCAACCCGAACTCCAGCATGGCCCAATTGGCACAACACCATCTGTGCATCAAGGTCGAAGAGGAAGCCTGCCCACTGGGTCTGGCCCCCACCTCCTCCACCACCGCCACGCTGGTGATGGGGGACGCCATCGCCGTTGCCTTGCTCCAGGCCCGGGGCTTTACCGCCGATGACTTTGCCCTGTCCCACCCCGGCGGGGCGCTGGGCCGCAAACTGCTGCTGCGTGTGGCCGATCTGATGCACCGCGATGACCGGCTGCCCCAGGTCCGGCAGGATGTCACCATCTCCGCCGCCTTGCTGGAGATCTCCGCCAAAGGCCTCGGCATGACCGCCGTGACCACTGCAGACGACAAACTGAGCGGGATCTTCACCGATGGCGATCTGCGACGCGTGCTGGATGCTAAAGTGGATATTCACAGCACCGCCATTGGCGATGTCATGACCCAAGATCCCGTCACCATCTCCAGTCATCTGCTGGCCGCAGAAGCCCTGCAGATGATGGAATCGCGCAAGATCAATGGCCTGATCACCGTCGATGAGCAAGGCCGACCGGAAGGGGCACTGAATATGATGGACATGCTCAAAGCAGGAGTCTTGTAATGGAGCCGATCGTGACGCTTTACGGCCCGGTCAACGCCGAAGTGATGGAACGCGCCAGCACCATTCGCCTGCTGATCTGCGACGTCGATGGCGTATTTTCCGACGGGCGGATCTATCTGGGCAACGACGGCGAAGAACTCAAAGCCTTCCACACCCGCGACGGCTTTGGCGTCAAAGCGCTGCAACACGCCCAGATCCCGATGGCCGTGATCACCGGCCGCCGCTCGGCCATCGTCCAGCAACGAATGACCGATCTTGGGGTCAAACATATTATTCAGGGCTGCGAAGACAAACTGTCGGCCTTTGAACAGCTCAAGCAACAACTGGCGCTGGAAGACAGCGAGTGCGCCTACATCGGCGACGATCTGGTCGATCTGGCGGTCATGCGACAGGTGGGACTGGCGGTGGCCGTCAATGACGCCCACCCCGCCCTGCTGCCCCATGCCCACTACCGCACCTCATTGCGTGGCGGCTTTGGCGCCGTCCGTGAGCTGTGCGATCTGCTGCTGCAAGCTCAGGGCAAACTGGCGGACGCCAAAGGGCTGTCGGTATGAAACGTGAATACTGGATCGGTCTGATCCTTCTGGCATTGGCCGCGGGCCTGTATTGGCGCAGCGTGCAGCTCGAAGAGCAAGCGCCGGCGTTTGACGCCAGCTCCGAGCCCGACTTCGTTGCGCGCGCCCTGCGCACCCGCAGCTACGACGCCAACGGCCGGCTGGCCGCGGAGATCGCCGCCGACAGCATGCAGCACTATCAGCAAGAGGCGCTGACCGAGTTCGATCAACCGATCTACCTGATCTATCCCGAGGATCAGCCCGGCGTCTGGAAAGTCCAGGCCACCAGCGGCCGCCTGCAGCAAAACCGCTACCTGCTGCTGCAGCAACAGGTGGTGATCACCGCCATCGAGCCGGAGGAGCCGCTGCGCACCATACATACCGATCATCTCACCCTGGATCTGGAAACCATGGTGATGACCTCGGACGCGCCAATCCGGGCCGAAGGCGAGCTCTTTACCCTTAATGCCACTGGGCTCTGGGCCGATCTCAACCACAACAAGATTGAATTACAACACGATGTCAACGCGACCTATCAAGTGCAATAACGGCGCCCAACGCCCGAACGCACCCACCCGCGCGATGACCAATAAGGTAAGTAACCACATGACATGTAAAAAACTTCTGGTTTGGGGCCTGTTGCTGCTGACGCCCGGCCTGCAAGCCACCGAAGCCGACTTCACTCAGCCGGTGACCGTCTCCGCCGATCGCTCCAGTGGCGATTTCACTAACCGCACGCTGGAATACATCGACAATGTGCAGATCACCCAGGGCAGCCTTAAGATCCTAGCCGATCGCCTCACCCTAGAATCCAGTGAAGACAAAAGTCATCAGGTGATGATCGCCACCGGCAACCCCGCCACCTATCAGCAGATGATGGACAACGGCTTGCTTGCCAAGGCGCAGGCCAACGAGATCCGCTATGACATCAATACTCAGGATCTGATCATGACCGGCGACGCCGAGTTGAGCCAGGAAGGCAGCTTGGTGCGCGGCGAAACCATCAGCTATAACGCCCGCCTGCAACGCCTAACCGCGCAAGGCAGCGCCGACGAGCAGATCACCACCATTTTTATGCCGACCGAGCGTAATAACGACGAACAAGAGCAACAGCAAACAGAGCCACAACCATGAGTAAGGTAAGCATTCTCAAAGCCGAACAACTGGCCAAGACCTACAGCGGACGCCAGGTCGTCAAGAGCGTTGGTTTGGAGGTCAAGACCGGTCAGATCGTGGGCCTGCTCGGCCCCAATGGCGCCGGCAAGACCACCACCTTCTACATGGTGGTCGGCCTGGTGCAAAACGACAAAGGCCGGATCAGCATTGATGACGAAGAGATCACCCTGCTGCCGATGCATTCCCGCGCCCGCAAAGGGATCGGCTACCTGCCACAGGAATCGTCCATCTTCCGCAAGCTGACCGTGTTCGATAACCTGATGGCGGTGTTGCAGACCCGTAAGGATCTCAACAAAACCCAGCGGCTGGAAAAACTCGAGCAGCTACTGGAAGAGTTCAACATTACCCATATCCGTGAAAGCCTGGGCATGGCGCTGTCCGGCGGTGAACGGCGCCGAGTCGAGATCGCACGGGCACTGGCCGCCGATCCCCAATTCATTCTGCTGGACGAGCCGTTTGCTGGGGTCGATCCGATCTCCGTGATCGACATTAAGAAGATCATCCAACACCTCAAGTTGCGCGGTCTAGGCGTCTTGATCACCGACCATAATGTGCGCGAAACTCTGGATGTGTGCGAATACGCCTACATCGTCAGCCACGGTGAAATGATCGCGCAGGGCGCACCAGAAGAAGTGCTCAACGACAAACTGGTTCGCTCCGTCTATCTGGGCGATCAGTTCAAACTCTAGTGTTGCTCCCTACCGCCCCAATACAGGGACGCCAGAGACACACAACAAGGATCGGGTACCAATGAAGACCTCCCTGCAACTAAAGCTGGGTCAGCAGTTAACCATGACGCCGCAACTGCAACAGGCGATCCGCCTGCTGCAATTGTCCACCTTAGATCTCCAGCAGGAGATCCAAGAGGCGCTGGAATCCAATCCTTTGCTGGAAAGCAGCGACGAGTTTGAACAACAGACTGAGAACAACGACAACAACACCGATGGCACGGCCAGCGACAACAACACAAGCAGCGAGACGAGCTCGGACGAGGGCTTTGAACCCACCGAGCAAGCCGCCATCGAGACACCCGAGGCCCTGTCTCAAACCGATATGTCCGACGATCTGCCACTCGACAGCACCTGGGACGACGTCTATAGCGCCGCCCCTGCCCCAATGGCCAGCGCGATACGGGACGACGACAGCCAGTATCAAGGCGAAACCAGCATGGATCTGCAAAGCCACCTGATCTGGCAGATGGAATTGACGCCGATGACCGACACCGATCGGGCCATCGCCACCACCATCATCGATGCCATCGACGAGCACGGGTACCTCACCGTCAGTGCCGAGGAGATCCTGGAAGCCCAGGGCGCCGACGAGATCGAGCTGGACGAAGTGATCGCCGTCCTCAAGCGGGTACAACAGTTTGATCCCGTTGGCTGCGCCTCCCGCGATCTGGCCGAATGCCTGCAGATCCAGCTGGCCCAGTTACCCGCAGAGACCCCATGGAAGGCAGAAGCCATTATCCTGTTACAGCAACATATGGATCTATTGGCCAACCGCGACTTTCGTACCTTGCTGCGGCGCACTAGACTCAAAGAAGATGAGTTACGAGATGCCATGGCCTTAATCCAATCACTCACTCCCCGCCCCGGCAGCAGCATCGCCGCCAGCGAGAGCCAATATGTGATACCAGACGTCTCGGTCAGCAAGAAACAGGGGCGCTGGGTCGTGGAGCTCAATCCCGATGCGATGCCAAAGCTGCGCATCAATGAGCAATACGCCGCCCTCAGTCGCGGGGCGCGCAACAATGGCGATAGCCAGTTTGTGCGCGGCCATCTGCAGGACGCAAAATGGTTTATTAAGAGCCTAGAGAGCCGAAACGACACCTTAATGAAAGTGGCCAATTGCATCGTTCAGTATCAACAAGGCTTCCTCGAATACGGCGATGAGGCCATGAAACCTATGGTACTCAACGACGTCGCCGAAGCGGTAGACATGCACGAGTCCACCATCTCCCGCGTCACCACCCAGAAGTACATGCATACCCCACGTGGGATCTTTGAGCTAAAGTATTTTTTCTCCAGTCACGTCAGTACCGACGGCGGCGGCGAGTGCTCCTCGACCGCGATCCGCGCGCTGATCAAAAAACTGGTGGCCGCTGAGAGCCCCAAGAAGCCGCTCAGCGACAGTAAGATGGCACAGCTTCTCGCGGAGCAGGGCATTCAGGTTGCACGGCGTACCATCGCCAAATACCGGGAAGCCCTCTCCATCCCCCCCTCGAACCAGCGCAAAACCCTTTAACGCGCAATGGAGGTCACCTTATGCAGATCAATCTTACCGGGCACCACGTCGACGTTACCGAAGCCTTAAGAGACTATGTGCATGAAAAATTTGAGCGATTGGAACGCCATTTCGACCACATTAACAATGTACATGTGATCCTCAATGTACAAAAATTGCAGCAGATCGCCGAAGCGAAGCTGCATCTGAATGGGGGGGAGGTGTTTGCCACCCATGAACATGAGAACATGTACGCCGCCATCGACGGTCTCGTGGACAAGCTAGACCGACAAGTAATTAAACATAAAGAGAAAATTTCCAGGCACTGATGGAGATAACAACAATACTCTCGCCGGAGCGTACCCGCTGTGTTGCGCCCGGCCTCAGCAAAAAGCGGGCGCTGGAGATGATCAGCGAATTGGCTGCCAGCCAGTGCCCAGAGCTGCCTCAACACGAGCTGTTCGAAAGCCTAATGGCCAGGGAAAAAATGGGCAGCACCGGCATAGGCAAAGGGATCGCCCTGCCGCACGGACGGCTGGGCCGCATCAAACACCCGATCGCCGTGCTGCTCAAGTGCGCTCAACCCATTGAGTTTGACGCCATCGATCAGCAACCGGTCGATCTGCTGTTCGCCCTGTTTGTGCCCGAGCAAGAGCACGCTCAACACCTAGCGACCCTGCGCACGGTTGCCGGCAAACTCAGCCAGAAGGAGCTGTGCCGCGCCCTGCGCAAGACCGAAGACAACCACCATCTGTATGAGCTCGTGACCCAGTGAAGTTAATCATCTTATCCGGCCGATCCGGCGCAGGTAAAACCGTTGCACTGCGGATCATGGAAGATCTGGGCTACTACTGTGTCGATAACCTGCCGTTAGAGCTGTTGCCGCAACTGCTGCGCAGCCAAACCGGCCTCAACAACGAGATCGCCGTCAGTCTGGATATCCGCAACCTGCCCCTGCAGCAGCTGGATATTGCGCGCCTGCGCGCCATGCTGGATAAGGATATCGAGGTTCAGATCTTCTTCCTCGACGCTGGCGACGACCACCTGCTCAAACGCTACAGCGAAACCCGGCGCATGCACCCGCTATCCAGGGACGGTAAGGCGCTGGCCGATGCCATTGCCGAGGAGCGACGCCTATTGGCCCCGCTGGCGCAGGATTGCGATCACCACATTCTGACCGACAACCTGTCGGTGTATCAGTTGGCCGATGAGATCCGCTCCCGCCTGCTCGGCCAGGTCAATCAGGAGATGATGCTGGTGTTTGAGTCGTTTGGCTTCAAATACGGCATGCCCAAGCAGGCCGACTACCTGTTTGATGTCCGCTTCCTGCCCAATCCGCATTGGGAAGCCGAGCTGCGCGCCCACACCGGGCTGGAACAACCGGTGATGGACTTCTTTCTCAAGCACAGCAGCGTGGCCCGCTTTATCGATCACACCGAGCGCTTCTTGCTCAACTGGCTGCCCATGCTCGAACGCAACAACCGCGCCTACCTGACCGTTGCCATCGGTTGCACCGGTGGCAAACACCGCAGCGTCTATGTCGCCAATCAACTGGCACAGCGCTTCCGACAACACAAAGCCAGCGTCCAGATCCGCCATCGTGAACTCAACATCGCAGATTGAACGCACCGTCGAGGTGATCAACAAGCTCGGTCTGCACGCCCGCGCCGCCACCCGGCTGGTCCAATTGGCCAGCCGCTTCGATGCCCACATCACCCTACATCAGGATGAGCAAAGCGCCGATGCCGACAGCGTACTCGGGATCCTGCTGCTGCAAGGCAGTCAAGGCAAGAACGTCACCGTGCGCTGCTGTGGCCCGGACGCGCAGCCCGCCTTGGAGGCGGTCTGTCAGCTGTTCGCGGCGCGCTTCGATGAAAAGGAATGAGCCGCGCCGTTAACCGTGCACGATCTGCGCTTTCATGCTGTAGAGGATAAACAGTACCTCCTCCTGCTCACGCTGGGCCACCCCATTTTTCCCCAACGCCACCAACGCATCATCCAACACCGCCAGAAACTCTTCACCGTCGATGTTCATGCCTCGATGGACTGAGACCATGTCCTGGCCGGTATAACAGGCAGGTCCACCGGCGCCGGTGATAAAGAAGGCGGCCGCCGACTGCTTCAAGCTCGCCAGATCTGAGCCAACAAAACGCGGCGCGATCCTCGGGTTATTGTGGTGCAGTTCGACCAGATCGGATGCGATCTGCGTGATCCCATCCCGCCCCCCGAGACGTTGATACAGAGAGATCATAGCGTGCTCCTCTACGAGTTTGACCACCAGCGAGGTGATCCCTGTCAACAGCATAGACAGCTTGAGTGCCACCGTGCACTCCATCCACCTTGTTGATCCAAACAGGCAACCGACAGTAAAAGAGAACTCGACAGGACGTCACCACAGAGGCGAAAAGGACATGAGGAAAACAGCGATTGGCGCAGGGCTGATACTATTAGCTTGCCAGGCCAATGGGTTAGAAAAGCAGGTGCATTCGGCGCGCTGCGGCACCGATCTGGTCAAGCTGGGCGACAGCAAAAGTACCCTGCTCAACCATTGTGGCAAGCCGTTTGATAGCGACAGTGTGGGCAAGAGCCGCAAGGAGTACCACTACCAACGCAGCAAGACCGGACCGATCACCGTATTCCAGATCCACAAAGGGAAGATCACCGAGATCAGACTGGTACGCTAATCGGCCCGGTGAAACTTACTTGGCCGCTTGCGGGCGGTTTTTCTGCCCCAGACCACGGACAAAGTTGCGCAGCAATTGATCGCCACACTCTTGGTAGTTACGATGATCCGGCTTGCGGAACAGCGCTGATAGCTCCGACTTGGAGATCCGGAAGTTGGACAGCTTGAGGATCGCGATGATGTCATCGTCCCGCAGCTCCAGTGCGATACGCAGTTTACGCAGCACCTCATTGTTGTTCAGGCGGGCGCTGCGCGCCAACAGCTTTGGCTCGCGGCCCTCTTGCACGCCTCGATACTTGATGATCAGGCCATCCAGAAAGGCGGCAAAGGTGCGATCGCGACACTCGATCACCCCATCCTCTTCCTCTTTTTTCAGCATCGGATCCAGCTCTTCCTTGGTGATGGTGTAGTTCATCAAGGCAAACACCGCGATCATATCCGGGTTATTGAATGTGAGGGCATAGCGCAGTTGGCGCAGCAGATCGTTATTACGCATGAAAAGGGCCTGTTATGGAAAAGGATCGGCAAGTGTACGCCTCCAACGCCGCGCCCGCCAGCCGAACTCGCGCAAGTAAGAGATCCGCCCGTGGAAAGCGGGGAAAGCCCCAATGAACAAGGGTCAGATCATGAACTAGAGTTTTTACTCTGACTTCACTTCAAAAGCCGATTAGATTGACGCCCTAAACCATCAAATCACCCGCCAAGGCCCCCTTCATGAACCCCATTGTCTTGTGGCGCCAGCTGTTTATGCCGCGCCAGCACGCCCTCGCCATCAACGAATACCGTTTGCTGGAAAATTTCATGGCATTTTCTCTGCTGGCGTTCGCCACCGGAACCTACAGTCTGCTTAAGTGGGCCAATGCCGATCACAGCGAATTGATCGTATCCTCACTGATGATGATGGGCGGCCAGGTGGCCGGATGCTTGGTGGCGCGCCAAGGTGGCTCGCTGCTGCTGATGCGCATGCTGGGATTTGGCGGCATGCTCTGGCACGCCAGTGCCATGGTCTACTTTGATGGCGGGATCATCGCTTCCACCCAAAAGCTATGGTTGGTCTTGGCGGTGATCGGGATCTTTGTGGTGAGCACGGCCCGACAGGCCTCAGCGTATGCCATTACCGTGCTGGCCATCGCCATCGCCTTCGTCTGGGCCGAAGCCGCCAACTACGCTTTCCCGTCCCATGACTTGACGACGCAGCGCCAACAGTTAGAGGCCTTTAGTGGCCTGCTGCTGCCGCTGGCGATCATTGTGTTTGCGCAAGGCTACACAGCGGTACGCCGAGAAGCCATGCTCGAGCAAACCCAGCAGGCGCAAGAGGCCAGCGCCGTCAGCGCCATGCAGGCCAAAGAGGGCGAGCAAGCGATGCAACAGATCGTCGCGCAAGCCAGCAACAACGTCGAGCAACTGTCACGGATGGCCGAGCAACTGGCGCAGCAGGCCAAAGAGCTGCAGCAGCAAGTGGGGACACTGGGCGATGCCTGCGGCCAGCAAAGTCAGGCCGCTAACCAGCTGTCAGAAGAGGTGACCCATATCCAGGCGGGGATCCAGCATTCCGACCAGTTCGTGGTCGAGCTCAAACAGCGCAGCGCCGCCATCAACCAACAGGCGCAAAACAGCTCAGCCAGCTTGCAGGCCACCACCGATGCGATCACCCGTATCGCCGACAGCAATACCCAGATCCACTCTGTGGCCACCCTCATCACCTCTGTCGCCGATCAAACCAATCTGCTGGCGCTCAATGCCGCCATCGAAGCGGCGCGGGCCGGCGAGCACGGCCGCGGCTTTGCCGTGGTGGCCGAGCAGGTACGCGAGCTGTCGCGCAAGTCCAATGAAGCGGCGGTAGAGATCCGCCAGCTGTTGGATAACAGCCACAAAGCGATGGAGCATGGCCAAAGCGTTATCCGCTCCTCGACCAAAGAGCTGCATGGGATCATTCGCGAGGTGGGCAACACCCAGCAAGAGGTCAATGAGCTGGCCGGGGTGATCGGCGAGCAAGTGGGCGCGATCAAGACCATGGAGCGGGCCAGTCAAAGCATGGCCAGTGGCGTCCAAGACACCCAGCAAGTGGCCCAGGCCGTCGCCACCCAAGGGGAGCAGCTCAACACCCAAGTCGCGACGCTGGAGCAGCTTGCTTCATCGCTGAGCAGCGTGATCCACCATCAGGCGCAGCGTTAAATGCCCTCCGAGTCGATAGACAAACGTCTTTCGACTCAGCCCCGCCCCGTGTCAGCCGTCTCTTCATGACCAACAAAAACGCCCGCCCACTGTCAGTGCAGTGGGCGGGCGCGTCCGACAGGCTCGGCTTAGTTCCCGGCGACCTTCATCGACTCCAGCAAGATAGGACCGGCAGCGATGGAGTGACGCGGATCCAGATCCGAGCCCATCGCCACCATATCGCGATACATGGTCTTGAGGTTACCGGCGATGGTGATCTCGTGCACCGGGAACTGGATCTCACCGTTCTCCACCCAGAATCCAGCGGCGCCTCGAGAGTAATCGCCGGTCACGCCGTTGACCCCTTGGCCCATCAACTCGGTCACATACAAACCGGTACCTAGCTGCTTCAGCATGGCCGCCAGATCGCCGCCATTGCGGCTCACATTCCAGTTGTAGATCCCACCCGCATGGCCGGTGTTGGCCATCCCCAGGCGTCGCGCCGAATAGGCGGTCAGCAGGTAGCTTTCCAGGGTGCCGGCACGAATGATATCGCGATCCCGCGTTGCCACGCCCTCACTGTCAAAGGCCGACGACGCCAAGCCGCCTCTCAGGTGCGGCCGCTCTTCGATATTCAGCCACTGTGGAAACAGCTGGGTACCTAGGCTGTCCTTGAGGAAACTGGCGTTGCGGTACAAGCTGGCGCCGCTGATCGCACTGATCAAATGGCCGATCAACCCAACCGACTGGGCCGCATTGAACAGCACCGGCACGTTGCAGGTGTCGATCTTGCGGGCGCCCAGGCGCGAAGCGGTCTCTAAGCCCGCCTGATGACCGATCGCCTCCGGCGAAGGCAGATCCTCAAAGCGACGCGCCACGCCGTAATCGTAATCGCGCTCCATGCCGTTAGCGTCTTCGCCGATCATCACCGCCGACAAGCTGTGACGGGACGAGGCATAACTGCCGATAAAGCCATGGGTGTTGCCATACACCTTAAGGCTCTCGTGACTGTTAAAGTTACCACCATCGGAGTTGTTGATCCGCGGATCCGCCGCCAGACCAGCCCGCTCTGCTCGCGCCGCGAGCGCCACCGCCTGCTGCGGATCGATATCATGAGGGTGGTACAAGTCCAACTCCAGCGCTGACGTCGGCATCAGTGCCGCCTCTGCCAGGCCATTGTGCTCATCCGCCGTGGTCTGGCTGGCAATGGTGGCAGCGGCCTTGACCGTGGCAGCGATCGCATCCGCAGACAGATCGGAGGTCGAGGCATTGCCTTTGCGGCCATCCCGATAAACACAGATCCCCAGCGCGCCGTCCTTGTTAAACTCCACGGTTTCCACTTCGCCCATCCGGGTCGAAACGGACAAGCCCTGCTGCTTCTGCACCGCCACTTCCGCACTGTCCAGCCCCAGCTGGCCGGCCACGTCCAAGGCGCGGGATACCGCCTGCTCCAATTCTTCGCGCTGCTGCGCCAAACGCTCACTCATCGATGGGATAGCTCTATGATTTAGGTCGAAGCCACAGGATAGCAAAGTCACTGGTACGGTGGCAGCTCAAACCGACGCCACGGGGCGATATCCATCAGAATTCTGGTCGAGCCCCGCTCAAGCCTGTTAGAATAGTGGGTTCGGCGGCATCAGCCCGCCGCTCGGTGTTCGTTTTAATGGTGGAGAGCCTGCATGGCCAAGTACGACGACTTTGATGACGATTTCATCAGCAAAACCCAGCTGAAGCGCGAAGCCGAAGCGCCACAAAAGCTCGGCCTGGAGCTGCTCAAGCTCAATAAAAATGAGCTGGCGAAGATCCCCATGGATGAAGACCTAGCGGACGCCTTGGCGTTGGCCCAACGGCTGCAAGGCAAGAAAGAGGCCTACCGCCGTCAGGTTCAGTTTGTCGGTAAACTGATGCGGACTCGGGATACCGAGCCGATGCAGCAAGCGCTGGATCTGATCACCAACAAGCACAATCAGGCCAATGCCCGCTTCCATCGAATGGAGCAGCTGCGCGATCAGCTGATCAGCGGTGGCAACGACGCTCTGCAAGCCGCGCTAGCCGAGCACCCTGCGCTGGCCGGTGAAGTTCAGCGTTTGCGCCAACTGATCCGCCAGGCCATGAAAGAGCAAAGCCAGGAAAAGCCGCCCAAGGCCGCCCGCGAGCTGTTCAAGCTGTTGCGCTATACCCTCGACGACTGAGCCAGCCTCAGCGAAAAAAAGCGAGCCAGTGGCTCGCTTTTTTATTGGGCTCCCGCCGATACCAATCAGACTCGGGCCGATGCCAGCTTGCGCTGCCACAACGCCAGCGCGATCGCGCCCCAGCCCAAGGTCAGTAACCACAAGATCCGCTGCAGATCCGCCAACGCCGAGAGCGGTGCCGCCATCTGATTGAGTTGGATCATCGCCTGCATCATCGGCTGAGAAGGGATCAACCCCCACAACGCCAGCCAGGGTGCCGGCAGACTCTCAACCGGCCAGACAAAGCCCGCAGTGAACAACAGGGGCATCGACACCAACACCATCATCTGGCTTAGGCTATCGCGGTGCCGGAACAGCAAGCCCAAACTGACAGCCAAGAAGAAACTTGCCAAGAAGAAGGGCAGCAGCAGGCGCCACAGCGCCGGCAACGCCGCCAACAGCGTCACCTGGTACATGGCCAGGGCGGGCCCCAAATACCAGCACGCGGCCAGCAGGAAGGGGGGCAGCAACAGGCTGGCCTGCACTGCCAAGATCTGCCAACTGCGACAGCGCTGCCAACGACCGGACTGCCGATGCTGGCGCACCGTAGCAATGCCGACACAGATGATCATCACCTGATGCAAGATCAATACAAACAGGCCCGGCAACACATAATCCAGATACCCCATCTTCAGGTTACTGGCGGGCACCATATTGATCTGCAAGCCCGGATAACGATCGCCATAGGCCGCCGCGGTATGACCATGCTGCAATTGACGCTGCAGCCGGATCTCACCGCTCAGCGCCGAGCTGGCCTGCACCACCTGCTCGGCAATGGTGCCGTAGGACAGGAAATAATGCGCATCCGCGGACACCACCACCGTCGCAGGCACGCCACGGCGGATCTGCTGCTCGAATTGGGGCGGGATCAACACCAGGCCCTTGCTATCGCCAGCCCGTACCTGACGCTGGGCTTCAGCAATGCTCTGCTCCGTCGCGCTAAAGCGGATCCCCGGGCTGGCCTGAAGCGCCCGCACCAACTGCCGACTGGTCGCACTGTTGTCTTGATCCAACAGCAACACAGGTTGAGCACCCGCGACCTGATGCAGGTAGGGCAAGGGGTACAGAAACACATACAAGATCAGACCGGCGAAGAAGGTCAACAACACCGGGCGATCAGACAACAGCGCCCTTGCCTGCTCGTGCCATAGCGCACGCCAATCGCTCATACCGCCTCCCGCTGGAATCGCCAGATCAATAAGCCCATCACCGGCAACGGCAACAGCATAGGCCAAAGACTCAGCCAATCCGCCGTCCCGATCCCACTGTAACTCTGCAACAGCGGCATATAGTGGCTACTGGGGATCCACTGGGCCCACCACTGGGCCGCCCAAGGCATGTCCCCCTCCGGCATCGTCACGCCCATATAGGTCATCGCCGGGGTCAAAAACGCCGCGCCGGTACTCACCAGCTGCACCGCTTCCTTGCCGGTCCGCACCAGCAGCATCGCCACCGTTGCCAGCGGCACCATCAAAGGCAGCAGCCCCAGCCATGGCAACATCAATCCCGCTCCGGACGGCAGCCCCAACAGCGGACGCATCAGCCAAAGCCCGGCCCCACCCCAGAGCCACATCCACAGCATCACCGGCACCAACCACCTCATCGGCGCATGCCCTGGCGGCGGTCGTTGCAGCAGATTGAGCAGCGCAAACAGCACCAACACCTGCCACACCGACAGCGCCAGCGGTGGTACCAAAAACGCCGCATAATCCAAGCTCTGGTTATTCTCGGCCGTCAGCTGCACCCTAATGGGCGCCAGCTGCGCCGCTTGCGCCGGCAGCGGCACCCCTTGCGCGGTCAAAGACAGAGCCGCTTGCTGTTGCAGCTCCGAGCCCAATGCCTGCTGTAACGGCGCCGACAAGCGCCGCGCCAGCAGCAGATATTGGCCGTTATAGCGCACATCGATCGTCGCCCCCTGCTGCCGCCGCAGCGCGGCGCCAAACCCTGCCGGGATCTGCACCAAGGCGTAGATCTCGCCGGTGGCCAAGGCCGTCTGCGCCGCCTTTTCATCAGCAAAGCTGTGCAGCGTGATCACCGGACTGGCCTCGAGCTGCCGCCCCAATTGGCGCGACAAGGGGATCTGCTCCTGATCGATCCAGCCCACCGGCAGCGCCACCGGCAAACGGGCCGCAAACACGCTATACAGCGCCGCCACCAACACAGCCGGCGCCAGCAGCAGGATAAACGCCTGCCAAGGATCGCGACGAAGCCAACGCCACATCGTTACGGCGCCTTATACAAGGCGGTCATCCCGGCACGCAGGCCGTCGATCGGCGTCACCGGTCGCAGCTCGACCTCAAAGGTCCGCAGATCGTAATCTTGACCGCTCTCGGTGGCGCGCCAAGTGGCAAACTCACCCTGCACCGCCCGATAGCTGATCTCAAACGGATAGGACGCCTGCAGCGCCGGCAGATACAGCTCAACCTGCGTGCCCTCGACAAACTGACTGAGCCTGTCCTCGCGCACCTGAAACAGCGCCCAGGCATCCTCCATGTCGATCAGGCTCATCACCGGGAATCCCTGTGGCACCAGCTCGCCCTGATGCAAGGCGACCTGATTGATCTCGCCTCTACGCGGCGCGCGGATCTGCATATCGTTCAGCACCGCCTGCACTTCCGCCAGTTGCGCCTGCGCCGCATCGGCCTGGCCTTGAGCAGCCTGCCGGGTCTCGCTGCGGGCCCCCTCTTCGGTCATGCGATACAGCGCTTCGGCCGCGCTGGCCTGATGTCGGGCCGCCTGCCACTGGGTGTCGGCTTCATCGCGTTTTTGCCGTGGGATCACGCCTTCATCAAACAACACCTGTACGCGCTGATAGGTCGCCTCGGCCAAGGCCGCAGCGGCTTTGGCGCGCTGCCAGTCCTCAAAGGCCGCCTGGATCTGCTGTTTGCGTGCACCGCTGTCCGCCTCTTGGCGCATCGCATCCGCAGCGTTGGCCCCGGCCTGAGCCTGACGAAAACGGGCTTCCAACTCCGGACTGTCCAGACGATACAGTTCATCACCGGCCTCCACTTGGGAGCCACGGCGCACCTTCAACTCCACCAAGCGACCCGCCGCCTTGGAGGAGATCTGATATTGGCGCGCCTCGATCTGCCCCTGCAGCCACACCGGCTCCGGCTCATAGGCGGCTTTCATCGCATACATACTGGCGCCAAGCAGGATCAAGATCCCCAGTAACAGCAACAAGGTTCTGGTTTTCATTGTTCGATCTCCTGCCATAACGAGCCGCTTCGCTCGATAAATTGCGTCATCTGTCCGGCCAGGGTCATCACCTGAGCCGACGCAGTTAGATAATGATATTGCGCCTGGGCCTGACCCAATTGGGCCGCCAGCAGGCTTTGATCCGCGTCCACCAGCTCGACGGAGGTCGCCAGTCCCTGCTGGAACGCCAGTTGACGCAGTCGACGGTTTTCCGATGCCAACGCGATACTGGAGGCGTAGGTCTCATACTCAAACGCCGCCTGCTCCATCGCCTGATACTGAGAATCGAGCAATAAGCGCAGATCCTGCTCGGTCTGGGCGCGACGGTGGCGCACCTCCAGCTCGGCGCTGCGCGCCGCCTGCAAACGACCGGAACGGCCATCATTGGTCACGATCGGCATGGTAAAGCGCACGCCGACAAACCACTCCGGCTCGAGCTCAGACAACACGCTGCTGTCCTCCGCCAGGGTGTAGCTGCCAAACAGCCCCAGCTCCGGCTTGTAACGCCCCTTTTCCGCCGCGATCGCCCCTTTGGCCTGACGTTGCTTGGCATCGAACAAGCGCAGCGCCGGGTGGGCACTGAGCATGTCACGACGCAATGGCGCGATCTCCGGCAGCGCCAGCGTCGTCGCACGATAAGCCCGCGGTTGGCTGTCATTGAGCTGCAGTAGGCTGTCGAGGGCCTGCTGCGCCAACTGAACCTGGCGCTGCGCCGACGCATACCCCAGCCGGGCTTGATCAAATGCCACCTGGGCATTGAGTCGCTCCACCTCGGCGATCTGACCCTGCTCCGCCAGCAGATCCGCATGGCGCTGATGGGTGCGACGTGCCGAGACCTGCGCCTCACGCAACTCGGCATTGCGCTGCGCCAGCAACACGCCGTAGTAACGCTGCACCAACAGATTGAAGCGCTCCCGCCGCTGGATCTCCACCTGCTGACGCTGGGCATCCAATTCGGCGTCTTTCACTGCCTGCGCCGCCTGGATCCGGCCTCCGGCGTAGATCGGCCACGAGCCGCGCAGTGAAGTGCGATAGATCTCGCGCTCGGTCAGATCCAAGCTGGGGACGCTGATCGGTAAGCCCGGCACCAAACCATTCACATCCAGCCCCAAGGGCTTCTCCATATTGAGGTAGGTTGCCCCCAGCGACAGGCTCGGCCCGCCGAGCGCACCAGCCGCCCGACGCTCAGCTAAAGCCCGGGCTTCAACCTGGCGCTCCGCCGCCAGCAATGCACTGGAATCATCCACTTGCTGCCAGGCTTGAGCCAGGCTGATCGACTCCGCGCTCACCGGCCCGATCAGACCCATGGAAAGCAGCATGGCCAGTAGCCGCCGCCGATAACCGTGTTGCTTCATCCGCTTCTCTCATTTTCAGTCCGACCGCAAGGATCGGAGCACAGCGATAGAGTATATACTCTAATATACTAACAGGTGTTTCCGTTACTAAAAAGTGTGGCAGAGAAAATAGGAAGTTACAGAGAGGAGAAAAGATCCCACTGCGCTTCACAAAGCGCCATAGCGCCCTTGCCAACCATTGCCCGATCCTTACACTGACCATCATTCAACCGATTAGGGATCGTCCCACCATGCATCACACACTGAGACTGGCCGTCCTCGGCCTTTCCCTAAGCCTACTTGGCGGCTGCGCCACCATGAGCGAACAGGAATGCCGCACCGCCAACTGGCAGTTGATCGGCTTAGAAGATGGCGTTAATGGCCAGCCTTTGACGCGACTCGGCGATCGTCACAACGCCTGCAGTAAGCATGGGGTGATCCCAGATCAATCCGCCTATCAACTGGGCTTTGATGAAGGCGTACGCCGTTATTGCACCCCGGCCAATGGCTATGAACAAGGCCTGAAAGGCAATACCTACCATCAGGTTTGTCCGGCCGATCTGCATGACGCCTTTGCCGAGCAATACCGACAGGGCAAGCGACGCTATGAGGTGCAGCGCGATCTGGCCCGCTTCAACGACCAGATCGAGAGCCAACAAAGCGACATTCATCGACTGGAGCGCGAGATCGCGCAAAAAGAAGCCGAGCTGGAGCGCCCACTGCTGCCGGAATTGCGCCGCGCCCAATTACGCACCGAGATCAAACAACACAAAGCGTCGATCCAACAACGTGAGAGCGAGCAACGTAAGACCAAGCGCCTCAAGACACTCAAGCAGGTCGAACTCGCCGCGCTGGTGATCCCCCGTTTCTGATCGGTCGCAACACACGGCCGGGCATGGCACAGGCTCAGATCATGTCAGACCCCAACCACCAAGCGGACGCCCGAACCAATTAAAAGGGCTGTGTCTTAAGTAATTGTTGAAGCTGTAAGATGAAGTTCGAGGTCTACGCCGCATTTAAGCCGCCTAGTGCAGCGCCGAGCGTTGGTGTGTGGAGGCAGACCGGGAGCTGAACGGAGCCCTTTTTGAAAGCGGCTGGCCGCTTTTGTCGTTGAAAAAGGGCGACTTTCAGCGTGTCTGCTGGAGCGCACCATAAGCGAGGGGACAGCGAAACGCAGCGGTAGGGGGAGTGCAGAGGGGCTCGCCCCTTTGCTTGCCGTCGCCAACGCGACTTGGCGAGTGAGGTCGATGCAATAGGCTGAGATATAAAACGAAAACTTCGACTAACAGTTAACTCACACACAGCCAATAAAAGGCCCCGGCGCACTGAGTGTGCCGGGGCCTTTTATTGTCATGGCTGTCCCTTACTGGGTGCCGCCCACCGTCAGTCGATCCAGTTTCAGCGTCGGCTGGCCGACGCCCACCGGCACGCTCTGACCATCCTTACCACAAACACCAACGCCCTGATCTAGAGCCAGATCGTTGCCCACCATGGAGATGGTCTGCATCGCTTCCGGGCCATTGCCGATCAAGGTCGCACCCTTCACGGGTCGAGTCAGTTTGCCGTTTTCGATCAGGTACGCCTCAGAGGCTGAGAACACGAACTTGCCGGAGGTGATATCGACCTGGCCGCCACCAAAGTTAGGGGCGTAGATCCCTTTATCGACCGACGCGATGATCGCCTCGGGATCATGCTGGCCGGCCAACATATAGGTATTGGTCATGCGCGGCATCGGCAGGTGCGCATAGGATTCACGGCGACCGTTACCGGTCGGCGCCACACCCATCAAGCGCGCGTTGAGCTTGTCCTGCATGTAACCTTTGAGAATGCCATTCTCGATCAGCACATTGTACTGACCCGGCGTGCCTTCATCGTCGATGTTAAGGCTGCCACGGCGGCCACTCATAGTGCCGTCATCCACGATGGTGCAGTGCTCGGAAGCCACCTTTTCACCAATGCGACCGGAGAACAGGCTGGAGCCCTTACGGTTAAAGTCGCCCTCCAGGCCGTGGCCCACCGCTTCGTGCAGCAACACGCCAGGCCAACCGGATCCCAAGACCACCGGCATCTCACCGGCCGGCGCATCCTCTGCCTCCAGGTTGACCTGGCCCTGGCGCACGGCCTCGCGACACAGCTCAAAGCCTTTGAGCTTGCCATCGCTGCCCAGCTCTAACAGAGAGTCGTAGCCATAACGCCCGCCCATGCCCGCCGAGCCCCGCTCGCGACGCTCGCCTTCGGTCATGATCACCGAGCAATTGAGTCGCACCAAGGGACGGATATCCGCGGCAAAGGTACCGTCGGAGGCCGCCACCATGATCTCCTCATACACGCCACTGAGGCTGACCACAACTTGGGTCACCCGAGGGTCCAGCTCGCGAGTATAGGCGTCCATTTCGCGCAGCAGCGACAGCTTGGCCTCGGCCGCCATGGCGTTGATCGGATCCACCCCGGCATAGCGCTGAGGGGCTTGCTGGCGGGCCAAGGCCCGCACCTTACCGGCACCGCCGCTGGCGGCGATCCCGCGGGCCGCCTCGGCCGACTGTTTTAATGCCAGCGGGCTGATCTCATCGGCATAGGCAAAACCGGTTTTCTCGCCATCGATGGCGCGCACGCCGAGACCCTGCTCGATATTAAAGCTGCCATCTTTGACGATGCCATCTTCCAGCACCCAGGTTTCATGACGGCTGGCCTGCAGATAGATGTCGGCGTAATCCAACTTGTGCTGATGCAGATCGGCCAGCGCACGCTCTAGCGCTTCTGGGGTTAACGCTGCTGGCTCCAGCAGCGATGCGGTTACAGTGTCAAAGCTCATGCGCCCTCTGTCTTATTTGGTATCAGCAACGCCGCATCGATGGCGCGCTGGTGTTGCTGGACCGGGATCGCTGCCCGGGCCTGCGAGATCAATTGTGGATCCAGCTTAACACTGATCAAGCCTTCCCCTTCGTTCTGTTGCGCTAGGAGCCGACCCCAAGGATCAACCACCATGCTCTGGCCCCAGGTACGCCGCCCATCGGCATGCTGACCCCATTGGTTAGCAGCCAACACAAAACACTGGGTCTCGATCGCCCGCGCGCGAACCAACACCTGCCAATGGGCCTGCCCGGTTTTCTGGGTAAACGCACTGGGCAGGGCGATCAGCTCCGCCCCAGCCTCTGCGAGTCGTTGAAACAGCGCAGGGAAGCGCACATCGTAGCATACGGCGAGCCCCAAGCGTCCGAACGGGGTATCGATCACCACCGCCTGTTCGCCCGGGCAGGTATCGCGGCTTTCTCGGTAACGCTGACCGTCGCCCACCCGGGCGTCAAACAGGTGGATCTTATCGTAACGCCCCAGCAACTGCCCCTGCGGGCCGTACAGCAGTGACGCCGCATAGGCCCGGCCATCTTCCGCTTGCACCGGTAAGGTGCCCGCGAGCAGATACAGCCCCAGCTCGCCGGCAAGCTGAGCCAGCGCCGTTTGCCACGGGCCGCCCTCAACCTCCGCCTGCGCGGCCCAATTGCCTGAGGCCATATGCAGGCAGGCTTCCGGCAGGATCACCAGTTGCGGCGTGGTCGCCGCCGCCAACGGACTCAGCCGCTCACGGATCCGGCTCAGGTTGTGGCTCGGCTCGCCCTGACTGTTGAGCTGGAGCAGATGGATCTGCATCGGTTTCCTCTCCATGGAATTGTTGCGCCTCCAGCGCGTCGATTAGCGCTTCTTGGATCGCCTCGGCTTGGGCCTCCACATCCTCACTGCCCAGCTCGGCCTGTTGCGCCTGCTCCGGCAGTCGGATCTCCCGACTGGTGCGGCTGATTTCCTCCAATTGAGGATCCTCCAGCGTGCCACTCAAGTGGTAGCGCAGCTGCGTGATCACCTCGATCACCGGCTCGAGGATCTTCGACACCGCAAAAGCACCGAGCCCTACGGTCCAAGCGCCAGTGCTGAGATACACCACCGCCGGGACACTGGAGGTCAGCGCCGGCGAGAAGCTGATCTGATAATCCAGGGTGCGCTGGTTCAAATCGGTCCAGCCATTGACTCGCATGGTGCCGGCCGTCGCGTCCATCACGCTGTCTTCGGTGTGCAGCACGCCATCATCAAACTGTACCGTGCCACTAAAACGATTGAAATGCAGGCCACTGGAAAATACGTCGGTAAAGTCCAGCGACAACCGCCGCACCAAGGATTCCAGACTGAACAGCGACAACAGCCGCGCGCCCCGATCGGACACATCGCTGAGCTTGCCGCTGCCCATGCGATAGCTGAGATCGCCATCCAGGTTCGCCTTGGCAAACTCCCACGGCGCCCCCGCCCACTCCAGGCGGTACTCCAACGCCAGATCGGCATCGTCGATCACCGGCGTCATCTGCATCACCTCGGCCAGCTCGCCAATATCCGGACTGCTGAACTCACCCACTAGCCGGGTACGACTGAACTCGCCCTCAGGCCGCCAAGTTCCCTGCGCCTTGAGTTGATGCTCGCCCTGACCCACGTTGAGCTGCTCAATGCGATACAGGGGGCCGTTGCCGTAGCCTAGGAAGCGCACCTCACCGAGATCGAGATCGTTCACCTGCAGCTTCGCCACCGAGACATCCAGTGCCGGCAGATCGGCAATATCCTCCGCCAAAGCGTAGCTCGCCAGCTCCGCCTCGACGCCGTCCTCCTCATCGTCAAGCAGCAGGTGCAAGCGCTCGGCATTGAGTTGGATCCCAAGCTGATCCTCACCCTGACCGATCAACGCCTGACCCATCACGTTTTCGGCGTCGATCTGCACCCCCCAGCCATCACGGTTTGGGCTGGTGACGATCCGGCCCGCCCCAAACGACTGACCCAGCAGCGACAAAGCGTCACTGTCGATCTGGATCTTGTCGATCGCGGGCAACAGCGGGCGTCGCGTGCTCTGCTCTGTCGCGGGCGCATCGGCAAAGGCCATCACCAAGGGTTGGTAGTCCCCTAGGTTGATCCGGTCGGAGCGCACAGAGATCAGAGCAGTCGACAGATCCGGCAAAGCGGCCTGGGCCTGCTCCAACGCCAGATGATAACGATCAAATCCGGCGCCGCCGTCATAGCTCATATCACCAACAAACTGCAACCGATCTTCAAGGGTCAGGAACACCTCGCTGCCCTCGGCATCACCACTGAGCGCCAGGACGGCGTTCAACGGTTGCTCGACCTCTTTCGCCAGAGGCGTCGGCAGCGTGAGGGCCAACCCGACCAGATCAGAGCGGAGCTCCGCAGTGTAATCAAAGTCCTCATCGTCGATCCGCAGCGAAACCCGACCATCCAGGCCGATCCCGCCGATCATAAAAGGATCCAACGGGGTGCTCAGTAATGGCGGGAGGCGGCTCATCTGCCAGCGACTGCTCAGATCGATGTCGATGCCATAGCCATCGTCACGACTCTCAGCCAGCAGGGCCAACTCGGTCGGCTGGTTGTAGATCCGTGCCTGCAAGCCGCTGATCTCGAGGCGATCATTCAAAAAGCGCAGCTCACCGCGCACCTGCTCCAAGTCGAGATCGAGCGGCTGCAGATAAACCGGGGTATTCCAAAACGCCAGGCGACCGTGGATCTCATCCGGCTGCTCCGTCACCTCGGCGCCAAGAAAGAAGCGCATATTCAGTGACAGCGGCACCGCATCCTGGATCTGCACCAACTCCAGCGTGGTCCCGATGGTCGGGCCCAGGAAGGTCCCGGCCAGCACCCGCTGCGCCTTGTCGGGATCAGCCAGTAAGCTGCCGTCGATCTCCAGGGTGGCGGTGCGATCCAGCTGGGGAATGGCGATATGCACCTCTTCCAATGCCACCCCGGCCAGCTTGGCCTCATTGACCCGAATATCCATGCGCGCATTGTCAAAGCGCGCGGTCAGGTGACCGTCGGTGACCGCCGGCCACTCGTCGAGAAAATCAAACGTTACCTCATGCATGTCAAAACCCGCCAGGAAGCGGCCTTGACCGGCAGCATAGGGGTATTGATCCAAAGCCCCGTGCCAGAGGATCTGTGCGTTGTCACTTCGGCCCGCTTGCAACGCGTCGGCCAGATAGTCGGCCAGAGGCGCACCCATGGCCCCGCGGGGCAGGTAACGCCCCAACGCCGCGGCCTGGTCCAGGGCGACATTGCCATACAGCTGCAACTGCGGCGCCCGCTCCGGCTCCAACCCCAGCGTTGCCTGCAATTGGGCGTTCAGATCGCCATTGGCCAGGGCCAGCTCGGTCAGCCGGACTTGCCAGCCCTCGCGCAGCGGGAAGCCCTCAAGCTGCAACGCGAAGCGCTCCAACTCGAGCGGCGCAATAAACTGGCTCGGCCAATCCAATGACAGGGCCTGAGGCGGTAATTGGGCTCGAAACCAGCCCTGTTGCACATGAAGCGATCCTGACAGGGGGGACACCCCAGGCAAGGGGCCGCTCTGTTGCCAGCCGATATCCTGCAGCTGCACGCTGCCGAGCCATTCGCCTTGATCCTGTTGCAACCGGAATGGACCGATCTGCCCTTGCGCATCGGTGCCTGCGAGCGCCTCCAGCATCTGCGGCTCCAACCCGGGGATCAGTGCCGTTAACGGCTGCAATCCCCACAGTGGCAGCTCACCCAAGCGCAGATCCCAAGTCCCGGTACGATGGCGCAGCGCAAACTCGGTATCAGGCCAATGCTGATCGTCACTTTCCAGCTGCAGCCGATGTGCCGTGAGCAGGCCCCCCTCCGCGCCGGGCTGCCACACAAACTGACCTTGATGGACCGCGATCTTGTGCTCTCGCTCCAGCTGCCAGCTGAAGTAGCTGTTATCCAACTGCACCTGCACCTGGCCCAGTGCGTCGTTGTCGATGCTAGCCCACGCCTCCAGATCCAGCACCCCTTGATAGGGATGATCCCCCAAGCTAAAACGACGAGAGAGCCAATCCCCCAGATCCAACCGCTCCGCATTGACGTAGATCTGCCCCTGCAAGCGGCCATCGGCCTGGCTATTGAGCTCCAGCGCCAAGGTCAGCTGCTCATCATCGCGCTGCGCTTCGTCCAGATAGATCAGGCCCTCGCCCAGATGACGATCGCCCCGATTGCGCCAATTAAGCTCCGCCAGATGGATAGGCTCCAGAGCTCGATCCTGCACCGCCACATGCGCGACCAGATCGCGGATCTGCAGATCGCCCAGTTGATGCAGCATCAGCTCACGCAACGGCTGCAGATCCCGCTGCGATTGCGCTCGCTCACCACTGAATGCCAGATCGAGCTCAACGCCTTGGATCCGTACCAGCTCGATCTGCGGACTCAACTGCAACACGCTGGCCCAAAAATCCAGTTGCACCTCGAGCCGCTCGATGTTCAAGGCCAGCGGCAGTCCGGGCTGCGCCGGGAGGTACAGTTCCTCTAAAGAGAGCTGAGGACCGCCACCGTGCCAACCGGCGCCCAACTGCGCCAGCTCAAGCTCCAAGCCGGTCTGCTGCTCAGCCCAGCTCACCAGCTCAGTGCGGATCCCATCCAATTGCGGCAGCAGGCTGCGCACCAGGCTGATCACCAGCGCCAGCACCACCAAGGCCGCGGCCAAGCTATACCAGCACCAGCGCCCAAAGCGCTGGCACAGTTGGATCAGACTCACATCATCACCACATCAAACTTATCTTGCGCGTACAGCGGCTCAGGCTTGATCCGCACCCGCTTACCGGTAAACACCTCAAGCTCCGCCAAGCTGTGGGCCTCATCGCCCTCCAGCAGCGCCTGTACCGCCGGCGCCACATACGCCACGAATTCATCCACATCGTAAGCCCGGTCGACCCGGATGATCTCCCGATACAGCTCGTAGCAAACGGTTTCTGGCGTCTTCAGTTGGCCGGTGCCACGACAGGATGGGCACTCACCACAGAGCACATGCTCCAGGCTTTCACGGGTGCGCTTGCGGGTCATCTCAACCAAGCCCAGCTGCGACAAGCCGCTGATACTGGTCTTCACCCGATCCTGGCCTAACGCCAGCTCCAGCGAATGCAGCACCCGCTGCTTGTGCTCTGCTGTCACCATATCGATGAAATCGATGATGATGATCCCGCCCAGGTTACGCAGCCGCAGTTGACGGGCGATCGCCTGGGTCGCCTCCTGGTTGGTGTTAAAGATGGTTTCTTCCAGATTACGGTGGCCGACAAACGCGCCGGTGTTGATATCGATGGTGGTCATCGCTTCGGTCTGATCGATGATCAGATAGCCGCCGGATTTGAGCTCCACCTTGCGCTGCAACGCCCGCTGGATCTCGTTCTCGACGTCGAACAGATCGAAGATCGGGCCCTTGCCTCGATACAGCTCCAACGCGGGCTGCACATCCGGCATAAACTCGGACACAAAATGCTGCAGCTGTTCAAACACCATCTGTGAGTCGGTCTGCACCTTATCCAAGGTCCGTGCCGCCATATCCCGTACGATCCGCAACGGCAGCGAAGGCTCTTCATACAAGCGCTGCACCGTTTTACCTGAGCGGCGCCGGCGCTCCATCACCTTCTTCCACACTCGGCGCAAAAACGCAGCGTCATGGGCCAGCTCGACCTCGCTGGCGTTTTCCGCGGCCGTACGGATGATGTAGCCCCCATCGCTGTCGACAAACTGGCCGACGATGTTCTTGAGCCGATCTCGCTCCGCCGGATCCTCGACCCGCTGCGACACCCCCACATGCGCCGAGCCCGGCATAAACACCAGATAACGGCTGGGCAGGGTAATGTCCGTAGTCAGACGGGCGCCTTTGGTGCCCAGGGGATCCTTCACCACCTGCACCATGATGTCCTGGCCCTGACGCACCAGCGAGGCGATGTCCTCGCTGCGGAAATGCTTGGCTTCCGCATCGTCAACGCACTCGGTGTGCGGCACGATGTCCGACGCGTGTAGGAACGCCGCGCGCTCCTGGCCAATATCGACAAACGCCGCCTGCATCCCCGGCAACACCCGGGTGATCTTACCGCGGTAGATGTTACCGACGATGCCACGGCGGGTACTGCGCTCGATCTGCACCTCCTGCAGCATGCCGTGCTCCACCAACGCCACGCGGGTTTCTGTGGGTGAGGTATTGATCAGCAGCTCTGCGCTGACTCCATGTGTCTGTGCGATCCGACCACCGTTTCCCTGAGGCATCTACTTCCGCTCCGCAATCATCTGTTCTATCAATTCTCGGGTCTCGACCAGGGGCAGACCGACCACGGCGGAATAGCTCCCGTCGATGGCACGGACAAAATTGCCGCCCAGCCCTTGGATCCCATAACTGCCCGCCTTATCGGCCGGCTCACCCGTGTCCCAGTAGGCGGCGATCTGCGCATCGCTTAACGCGCAGAAGATCACCTGCGTGATCACCAACTTAAACTCGAGCCGCTCACCATCGCTCAGCGCAACCGCCGTCAACACCCGGTGGGCTCGACCGGACAAACGGCGCAGCATCGCCTCACCATCGGCCTTATCAACCGGCTTGCCCAGCACCTTGCCATCCTGCACCACAATGGTGTCCGAGCCCAGCACCAAAGGTGCCGTCTCCGCCTGCGGAGCCAGCAATGCCTGGCCCGCCAATGCCTTCTCCTTGGCCATCCTTACAACGAACTGCGCCGGGGTCTCCCCGGCGCGCATAGTTTCATCAATATTCGGGGCGACCAGTTCAAACTGATACCCCAGCTGCGTCAGCAGCGCCTGCCGTCTTGGCGACGACGAGGCGAGACAAAGTTGTGCCTTCATTATCGTATTTTAAAGCTCCGACGTACCCGCCCCAACATCCAGAACACCCAAGGCCAAAGCAGGGGTGAAACCAATGCCGGTTGCAGATATTCCCAATCGATCCGAACCCCGGGGTTATTGAGGTATTCCGCCCAATACACCACCAGGTGCAACAGCACCGACAAGGAGGCGATCACCAGCATCTGCTGGATCACCGAAAAGTGGCGCAGTTTCTGATACTGCAAAGCGATCAGGTAGGCGCAGATGGACATGCCCAAGCCGCGCACCCCCAAGGTGCCACCCACCAGAATATCCAGCAACACCCCGACCAGGCAAGCCGACAGGATGTTAAATCGGTGCGGCATGGTCAGCACCCAATAGGCCGCCACCAGCAAGACCCAATCCGGCCGCCAGCCCTGTAACAGCTGCGGCAGAGGCATCACCTGCAACAGCGTCGCGAGCAACAGACTGAACCAGATAAAGCCCCGCCCGGAGGCACGTTCAACGCTCATCGTGACTCCTCATCATTCCACAGCAACAACAGATAACGGATCCGATCCAAATGGGCGATCGGCTCCGCCTTGATCAAGGCAAAAGTCTGGCCCTCTTGGCGCTGAACATCGGTGATCCGCGCCACCGGGTAGCCCTCAGGAAAGCGCCCTCCCAGACCCGAACTGTTGAGCAGATCGCCCACCTGCACATCGATATTCATCGCGATATGGGGCACTTCCAACTCACCGGTATGGCCGCTGCCGTGCACCACAGCACGCACGTCATTGCGCGCATTACGCACCGGAATGGCGTGGGTCAGATCCGAGATCAACAGCACCCGCGCATTGGCCTGGCTGACTTCCACCACTTGGCCCACAATGCCGTTGTTGTCCAGCACAGGCTGGCCCTGATAGACCCCGTGCAACGCGCCCTTGTCGATCAACACCAGATGCTTAAAGGGATCCTGATCCACCGCCATCACCTCCGCCACCATACGGCGGGAATCGGAGCTGGTCGGGGCATCAAGCAGGGTGCGCAAACGCTGATTTTCCTGCTCCAGATGCTCCATCCGCTGCAAGCGTTCGCTCACCAACACCTGGTTCTGCTGCAGCTGACGATTGCGCTCCAGCAGTTGGCTACGCGTCGCCAAGTTGCTGGTCATGCTGTCGATGGCCATTGACGGCAACGCCGCCATATACTGAATAGGGCTCACCAGTGTCGCCAGTGCGGTTCGCACCGGCGCCAACTGATTATTGAAGATGATCAGGCCCAGAGAGAACAGCACCGCCATGGCTAGGCGGTACTGGGGGGAGAGACCTCGAAGAAAGAAAGGCTTCATGCCTTAACAGCCCTTACTCGTCGGAGAACAGATCACCACCGTGCATGTCGATCATCTCCAGCGCCTTGCCGCCGCCACGGGCAACACAGGTCAGTGGATCATCCGCAACAACCACCGGGATCCCGGTCTCTTCCTGCAGCAGGCGATCCAGATCCTTCACCAGCGCACCACCGCCGGTCAGCACCATGCCGCGCTCGGAGATATCCGATGCCAGCTCTGGTGGGGACTGCTCCAGCGCGGTCATCACGGCGGAAACGATACCGGACAGCGGCTCTTGCAGCGCTTCCAGGATCTCATTCGAGTTCAGGGTAAAGCTGCGCGGCACACCTTCCGCCAGGTTGCGGCCGCGGACTTCGATCTCACGCACCTCATCGCCTGGGTAGGCGGAGCCGATCTCGTGCTTGATGCGCTCAGCGGTAGCTTCACCGATCAGGCTGCCGTAGTTACGGCGCACGTAGTTGATGATGGCGTCATCAAACTTGTCACCACCGACGCGTACCGAGGAGGAGTACACCACACCGTTCAGGGAGATGATCGCTACCTCAGTGGTACCGCCACCGATATCAACCACCATAGAGCCGGTCGCTTCCGATACCGGCAAGCCAGCACCGATCGCCGCCGCCATTGGCTCGTCGATCAGGTACACCTCACGCGCACCCGCACCCATGGCGGACTCACGGATGGCACGGCGCTCAACCTGGGTAGAACCGCAAGGCACACACACCAGCACGCGCGGGCTCGGACGGAAGACGCCGTTGTTATGCACCGACTTAATAAAATGCTGCAGCATCTTTTCGGTAACGTAGAAGTCCGCGATCACCCCGTCTTTCATCGGGCGGATCGCCGTAATATTACCTGGGGTACGACCCAGCATCTGTTTCGCGTCATGACCGACCGCTGCCACACTCTTAGGGCCAGAAGCACGCTCCTGGCGGATGGCAACCACGGAGGGTTCATTCAACACGATCCCCTGCTCTTTTACATAAATCAGGGTGTTAGCAGTACCCAAATCAATTGAGAGGTCGTTGGAAAACAGACCACGAACTTTTTTAAACATGTACCAGACCCGTAAATTGAAACTGAGGGAGAGGGGAAATTGCAGCCACTTTACCAATGCCCCCTGATCCAGACAAGCCGCATCTGCACTGGCTTGCGGCTCAATGGAGCAAAGCTGGCGCTGGCTCTCATCCTTGGTCGACTTCCACTCAAGCGGATAGCGACGCCAGATCAGCGCGTTAAGATCTCCCGTCGATAGATCACCTTGTCATGACCACGAAAGCGACCAAATGTGAGCGTAGCTTGGGGATCACATAAAGGATCGGTTGCGCCGCAATCGGTTCGGCCCCAATACCAGCGTAACCAGGGCATCGCTTCCAGCGCCTGCTCAGCGTCCACTTCCCCACTATGTCCTAAAGGCGACACAGCAAACTGGCCGACACCGCCAACCAATGATCCCGCCCCGGTAGCCGCCAGCACAGGGTCCAGCGACAATTGTTCGGCCGCAACAACGGTACAGCTATCCAGCAGATTGCGGCTGTAATGGCTGCCATTAAAATACTGCGCCTCAACTGGCACGTTGAGTGATTGGGTCTCAGTGCCATAGACGCTGGTGAGCTTGAGCCGACCATCCAACAAAGCCGTGCCGGTCACCTCGGCGATCTCATAGCCCAAGCAACTGCGATCGGTCCAGGTGGACTTAACGCAAATACCATCACGATCCGTTAGCCCGCCAGATGCAAACATCAGTGACAGATCTGCCTCAAATCGAGATGTCGGGGTGGGCTGGCGCGAATACTGCAGCTGCACATCGGCCAATTGCAGCGAGCGCGCATCCACATCGGCAATAACCTGGCCCGCGCCATCGCTGGTTTCAGCTACGCTCCCCTGATCATCGCTGTAGCTGCGCGGCAGGCTGGAGTTATCCAACCGCCAGAAATCACCGATATAGTTGTTGGTGATCCAATTGCCCTGGGCATGGCCCTGTACGGTAAGCGTGGGATCCAGCCCAGCAGCGAACCCCAAAGGCTGTTCTAAATAGGAAAACTCTCCACAAAATGGCTGCAATAATGGCGCATTGTCCGCGACGCTTAGGTAGGAGGGGGTAAACCGGCCAATGGGATCGGACGAATAACCGTCGATCTGCCGTCCAAGATAAGACACCGTGCCGGTGGGCAGCTGCCACTGGAAGATCCCCACCTCACTGACACTCAATCTTTGTTCCACCACACCATTGTCGGCAGTAGAAAAGGCAAAAGAGGTCGAACCGGTGCTGCTTTCGGTGCCGGGGCTGGGTAGCAGTAGCTTCGGCAGGACCCCAATGCCGCTGTGCTCAAAGTTGTTGGCTAAAGGATTATCGGAAAACTCGGTGTCATTGTCGCTATCCCAACAAACCGCGCGCATCTCGAGATCAATGTTCTCACCCGCTTGGGCAAACGCATCGCAGCTCGCGTCCGCGGCCGTACACGCCCCGGAACGATTGTTGTTGGTTCGGTAAGCTGTAATATGAAAGCCTGCGGGAGCCACCATCAGGTGAGTTCTGCCGGACAGCTCAATCACCTCGCCTCCCTGCTGCAGAGTGGTCGATGCCGTCACCTCAATTTGACCCGCGTCGCTGTATTCATAGTTCAGCTCTGCGATGCCATCGGCATCAAATTGCACATCAAGTTGCTGAGATTGACCGTGACGCAACTCCAATCGTTCCAATTCAAATATCGGTTCACCAGCAGGATCCGCCGGAGCAATGGCGCTCAAGCCAAAGTCCACCGTTCGAGTACTGCCTCCAAGATCAATACATTGATCCGGATTACTGGGGTCCGACTGCACCGCCCGCACTGATAAGCTTTCTTGCGGACGCTGGCAAGTCGGCAGCCCCCCCTCCAGCACCAAGCCACTGGAAGCATATTGGATGGCGCACGCACTCTGACTAACTTCGATATTATTGACCAAACAGCTCACAAGTCCGCTGGTTTGCGGGTCGATCCAAACCTGAGTGGGCGTTACCGTATTAGAAGACCACAGATCCAACGTAACACTACCAGTAAAGGTGACGCTGTCCTCCGCTCCTCCCGCCCAGCCAGAGCTTGGTGTTAACTGCACCGTCACCGGCTCAGTCATTAAGCGGTTACAGCTGCGATCTTTACAGGCCAATAAAGTAACCGGCTCACCAAGACACGTTATCCCTTCACCATCGTGTTGGATCTGGAAAAAGTTGGTGGTCGCCGCCGGTTCACCAATCACCACAAAGCTGACGGTCTCGTAGACGTGGTTACGCTCATTATCATTGGCTTGATCCTCGTCGATGCCAACGGAAAATCTGTTGGTTTCAACCACACAACTTCGGGCCCAGCCACCATTATTGCCCCGCCGCAGGGTTTTATTCATCAGTAGCATTGGCGGCAGTTCAAACTCAAAATCTTCTCCAGTCTCGGGATCCAATCCATAAGAGCGAAAGTACTCGCACTGCTGACTTAAGCTGCGCGCCCCATTGTCGACGTGGTTTTGGGTGACGCCAGACTGAAACCGCAAGACCTCATCATTAATCACCACTTCACCACCGCCAGTCACCGCGATCCAGCCCACGGTTTCCGCCACCGGATTGCTCACAGTCAGTTCGCTGAACTCCAAGGTCATCTTAGCCCCTGAAACTCCGGCCTCGGTCGGGAAGGTCGTCAAGAAGCTGTTGTTATTGTCCGTCAGCCGCTGAGTTAATACCGCTGGGGTGGTATTAAATGGCGCCAAATAATTAA
The DNA here is from genome assembly GCF_039543565.1 of Ferrimonas pelagia. NCBI lineage: Bacteria > Pseudomonadati > Pseudomonadota > Gammaproteobacteria > Alteromonadales > Ferrimonadaceae > Ferrimonas > Ferrimonas pelagia. Next base: position 47,315 of record NZ_BAABJZ010000105.1, read on the forward strand.
AGCTCTCATAGCCAGGGTTACCGCCGGACGTCCGTCGCCCCTGGTACCGGTCGGTCACCACTGTGCCAGCTTGCAAGGTCACCACAGGGTTGCCTTCAACATCATTAAGCACATGATGGCCCGGGCTGGCGATCAAGTAGGGCACCGAGATCATCGGATTAGGATCGTCAACGTTGTTATTGCGCTTCGGCGGGATCGCAACCGTCAGCAATGCATGATCGTCGAACACCTCGACCTGAACGCTGCCCGGCCCATTGCTGCTCAAGCTGCCATTAAAGCTCGGTGTCACCACCACGATCGGCGCAACATCGCCACTATAGCCAGTAAAATTCAATCGGGTCTGACCGGAACTGAGATCGACCTGCCCCACTCGAAAGTAACTGTCACTTGGTGGCTCAGGAGTAACACCACATCGCGCACTTCCATCCAGCTCTGAGCCATTTCCGAACCGGATCTCCCCCCCTGCTGAAAGCGCCCCCAAGACATAACTCGACGCGCCCAAATTCACATTTTGCTGCGCATAAACATGCCCCGCCAAAGTCGAACCATTGCCCAAGCCAAGATCTTCATAGATCCAAAGATCCAACTGCTCTGGATCGCCACCAACCGCAACACCGGTTGCATTTACAAAACTGGTAGAGCCGAGTGTCATCTGCCTCACAAATAGCTGAACATCACCATTTATCTGGATACTGGCCTGATGATTAAGCGTGATCTCATCAATCCAATATCGCCCGGCGCCCAAGGCGACGGTGCCATTCAAGTCCAGAATCAGCCGATCAATGTAATAGGTTCCTGTCCCGACCAGATCGATTTGGGCATCACCAACAGTGATCTCGCCAAAAGAAAAACCATCGGCATCACTCAACGTTAATTGACCCGTTGCTAGCTGCAGATCCGGCGCATCAACAGCTGGAACTCTGAAAGTTGGCAAGGTCCAGTTCTGTGCTAATTCACCGGAAATTTGACAGCTAACGCCATCGCAACGAAACGTATTCCCAAGCCTGATCTGATCTTGCGAGCTATAACCCAAAGCGCCGGAGTCCGTACCCAGCACCTCGCCCTGATCTTCGGAATAAAAACGTGAGGAAGTCCCGATACCACTAACAGAGGTCGGAAAACGCGCCGTACACTGTTCAAGGAACAATGGGAGCTCCGCCAAAACGCCATTGGTGTCACCCTCTGTCGATGTACAGTCGAACCATTCCTGTTCATTCACTTCGCCATCAGACATGGCACAAAGATTGGCTTTATTGCCGTTATAACTGACCAAAGTGGTAGAAACATTGCCTGTTACATTCCAAACGAACTTCCGAGAATTGTTGTTATTACTGTAATTGACATAGTGAACAACGGAATTGCTGTTATTGATAAGTACCGCGTCCGTGTTGGTTAGCAACACCTCGCCATGTACCGACTCCAGCGCTACGTCAGAGAGCACCAGCCAGCTATTGGCTGTGTATGTTCCTGAGAATTCGTAAATGTTCTCAGTCAAATTAGCGCCGTTTCCTGAGACGGTTCGTAACGCCCAGTCTGAGACCGTAATGTCATTAGGAAAATACAACTCGACATAACCCGCATCGGCGTTTATTTCATTGATCCGAACGGCCAATGCATCCGTAGCACTTGGATTTAAGGTGTCACCAGGCGCCCCAAATAGCGGCATCACATGAAGCATGGCTAGCAGCAACACGAGCGACTTACAGTAGCCTCTAATCATACGCCAGCACCTCGATAACACGCCGAGCGGCGATGGCCTGTGCCCCACAGGTTGCGTCCGCCTCGATGGCGAAGCGATGCTCAGCATCATCATCCGCCGCCGCAGCCCGATAGGTGCACGCCAAGGCCACCGTGCAGCCATAAAAGCCAGTGTGGTTTGCCAACCCCTCGCCCGGCGCTAGGGCAAGGGCTCCGGCTCGGGTAGAAACGGCATCGCATGCGTCTCTGGCCTCGTCACTGGCCTCGTCACTTCGGTTAAGCACCCGAGCCAAGCCAAAATCGATACCGGACTGGGCCGCGCTCCAGGCGCGGGTAGCGTTGATCTCCAAGCCCACATTGGTGGTTTCCTGATTGAGCACCCGCAGCAGCGCCAGACTGAGCAACATCATCACCGTCAGGATAAACACCGCGAGGATCAGCGCCGAGCCGCGCTGACGACGCACCGCGCGGGCATTAAGGTACATTTTCAAGCTGCACCTCCTGAGCAAAGCGCTGATCCAACGTTCCCTGCGCCAACCACCATTGCAGTCGCACCGTATTGTTGCGCTGCTGCCCCGGCGCGGTTTCGACAAAGGGGCACTGGGGATCGCTCGCGCCGTTAACGGCACAATCGGTCAAACGATTCTGCAGCCCCTGCGCCATCAGCACGCCATCGCGTTGCAAGGTCCCATCGTTACTGACACACCACGCCACCTCGCCCTTGGACAAGAAATAACGCTGGCCGGTGGAGTAGGCCAAGGCTTCGATGGGACGATCCAGCTCGATCGCCGCCAGCTCGCCATTGAGCACGACCGAGTCGATGGCAAACTCATGGCGCACATACCCCTCCAGCAGGCTTAGGGTGACGGCCGTGCCCGCGCCATCAAAGTCAGGGCAGATCTGGTGATTGTTGCTGTCATCGCCATCAAGGCAGAGCTGATCGTTGCTGTCGCCGTCGCAGCAATCCGGCGGATAGGCCAGCAGGGTGGTCGCGTCACCCGGCAGCGGCGCCGCCAGATAACGTTCGGCCCGCAAAATAGGCAGGAAACGGATGCAACTCTGCGCCGCTGCACCCGGGCTATTGCTGATCGTCACTGAGCCGGGCACCGCGTCGCGCAGCTCTCGGCTGAGTCGCTGCGCGCCATAGCGCACCTCGCCCAGATGGCGCTGCCACAGCTGCCCGTCGACGTAGATCTGGGTGCCGCGGGTAATAAATCCTGTGACGCCGATGGCCAGCACTGACAACACCAAGATCACCAGCACCAGCTCGACCAGGGTAAAACCCGCGGCCTGCCACCGCGCGCGCGCCATCAGAAGTTGCCCCGCAGCTGGGCAAACGCGAACGACTCGCCATTGGCCGCCTCAACCTCCAGCGTGATCAACTTACCGGCCCCTAGCCAGCCCGCCGGGGCGCTGCAACCGACGCCGATCCGCAGCCAGAAGCCGGCGTAATCCTCGCCGGGTAACAGCTCGTTCGCTGCCCGGCTAAAGCCATCGAAACGATCCAGCAGCAGCCAACTGCTGGGATCCACTGGATCCGCCGCTGCCGCCGCACATACCGAAGCGGAGCCACTGCAGCAGGTCAATGTCGCGATCTCGCCGCCGCCGGGCGGGGTATTGATATCAAGCCGCCGCCCCGCCAACTCCGCCAACACCGCCTGCCCCAACTGTGCCGCTTTGGCCCGCTGCACGCCGGAGCCGGCCCGCTCTGCCAGCGGAAACAGCAAGGTCGCCAGCAGCACCAAGGCAATGCCCAGCACCACCATGCCAACGACCAATTCGATTAAGGTAAAGCCACCACGGCGGCCGCATTGTCGAGACAACGACGGCCGGGACTGGGGCAAAAGTATTCGGGGACGGGGGGATAAGAGGGAGAAGGGTGATAACGCACGAACCCGCTCAGCAGCCATGGACATAACCCTCGGAGCCAATGCAGATCGCCAGGCTGCTCTGGCCCAGCAACTGCAACTGACACCCACCAGAGCAGGCCGACACCGGCCGGCCGCGCTCATCCAGCTCTAGGGCAAAATTTCTATTGCCAGCCAGGGTTAGGCTCACGCCGTCCAGTTCATAGGCCGCCTGACTCGCGCAATCGCCCTGCAAACCAAACTCGGCAGCATCAGCCTGAAAGCGACAATCCTGCCCAGCCAGACGAAACTGCTGCAACGCCCGCAGCTCCGCCAGCAGCGCATCACGGGTCACCTCGGTTTGAAAGGCCGACGGGCCGATAAACTTGGGCGCGGCGTAAAGGGCAAGGATTGCCACCAATAACAGGGTGACCACCAGCTCGATCAAGGTGAAGCCTCGTGGCTCCGACATCACTACGGCAAGGCGCTAATTAACAACCACCGTCTGCAACATTATAACTCGGCTTAGATGAGCTAGTTGCTTGGCTATACTCAAGCCAGCATATTTTGCCGTTGTCGACACTTGCTTTGTATCCTGTTGGGAAAACCACTACATCAACATCTGAAGGGAATACCATATCACCGTCTTCCCCGCCTGATTCTATTACAGTGAAGTCCTCATCAACGACATCCAACACAGCAGCAACAGAAGCCGCATCGCCCGCCACATATCCAAACACTACATTGGCACCTTCAATTGCCTCACACCCTTCAGTTGCAGCCCCATCGACACAATCAACGCCTTCAAAACCACCAATTGCCGCTTTTGAGTAAACCAGCGAGTTAGCCCCTTGCAAGGCGGCCTTCGCCCCTTGCAAAGTCGAGGCACGTGCATCGCCCTGCAGGTTAATAAACTTCGGCGCTGCCACTACCGCCAAAATGCCCAGGATGATAATCACCACCACCAACTCAATTAAGGTAAAGCCTTGTTGTTTGTTCATACTGTCCATCCTTGTCTCTTGCACTTGTGTTTTAAACTACGAAATAAATCAGTTATTAAAGCTGACCACCTGGCCGGTGCCAGCGTTATAAATAAAGCCTTTTCCATCCGTATCCGGGTTAGGGTTCGCCGGGGCCGGAATGCCGGTGTTGTCATTCAGGGTAAGCGTGCTCACTAGGGTATAGACGCAGCGACTCAGGCCGGTGACGGTACCGCCATCCGGTGTCACCGCACTGCCACCACCGCCGCGCACCGTAACGTAATAGCGCGCCTGACGGGCATCAAAGCCCTGCTCTACCGCAGCTGGGGGGCTCTGTAAGATAGTATTGAAAGCGTCGAGGCAAGCAGCCGTAGTCATCGCATCCGCATCGTCACCGCCGGAGGGGTAACCAAACTGGTTGACGGTCACCTCGGTGCCGGACATCAGGATCTCACCATCATCGGGCCGATTATCCACCTCCCACTGCGCCCGGGCGATCCCCACTGCCGAGGCAAAGCCACCGCCAACCCCTTCACTCGACGCCCGCTCCGCTTCGTCGGTGAGGTTGATAAAGCGCGGCAGCGCCACCGCTGCCAAAATGCCGACGATCACCACCACGATCACCATCTCGACAAAGGTAAAGCCCGCTTGTCGTTGTCCCAGCCGCTGTTGCATCGTCTGTTGCATTCGCTACTCCTTGTTCAACACAGTCCACTTAAAACAAGTTAGTTCAACGTACCGCATAAGTTGCGGGAATGTTTAGATTTTGCCGTTAATTTTCCATCGGATCCACTAAAGATTTGTTATCACCGAACCTGTGGCTGGGTAATAGGTCAAGATCCCGCCCCCTTGCAGTCCATATTCACAATGCAGCCCCTCAACAAAGCGCGGCGGCGTCGGCGCCAACAGCGCCAGACTTTCCGGCCCCAGCAACTGTCGCCACAAACGCAAACATCCTCCGGTCGGCTGCGGCCAACCAAGGGCATTCGACTCGAGTCCCAGCTCCTCACGTCTTGCTGCTGGCGCCGAAGCCGAAGTCTGCCGCAACATCCACCGCGCATGGGCATTGTTAATGGCCTGACGAAACTGGACGCCAACCAGACTGGGGCTCAGCAAAGCGCGCTCCTTAGGCCAGGTGCCCTGCCCCAGCAGGATCACCAACAACAGCAAAAACAGCGCCAGACTCAACCAGAGCTCCAGCCGCGCCTGTCCTTGCGGCAAAGCCATCAGCGCCCCTGCGCCGCACTGAACAGATCCCACATTGGCAGGTAGATCCCCAGTGCCAGGATCAGCACCATGCCCGCCACAAAGATCATCAAGATCGGCTCGATCTTGGCGGTCATCGCCTTCAGCTCGTAGTCCACCTCGCGATCATAAAATTCCGCCAGATCATCCAGCAATTCATCGGTTCGACCGGTCTCCTCCCCCACCGCGATCATCTGCAGTACCAGCGGATTAAACTGACCCGACGCCGTGGCGGCCCGATGCAGGCTATCCCCGGCTTCGATCTGCCTGCGCATCTGCCGAATATGTTGACCGACAAACCGGTTATCGACGGCGTCGGACACCAGTTGCAGCGCTTGATTCACCGCTACACCGCCGCGCAGCATCATCGCCAGCGCCCGGCCAAACCGGCTCAGGGTGGCCCGCTGCACCAGCGAGCCCACCAGCGGCAAGCGCAGTTTGAGTCGATCCCAACGCAGCGCCCCTTGCTCGGTGCTGCGATACCACAGCCACCCCACCACCGCACCGACGAGCAGCAACAGCAACAGGGGCCAAAAATGGACAAAGAAACTGGAGGTGGCGATCAATACCTGCGTCGGCCAGGGCAGCTCAGCCCCAAACTGAGAAAACATGTCGGCGAACTTGGGGATCACCAAGATATTGAGCACTACCATCGCCACCGCGATCACCAAGATCACCAAGATGGGGTAACGCATCGCCGCACTGACGCGCCGACGGGTGTCCTGCTCCAGCTCTAGGTGCTGGTACAACCGGGCGAAAACCGCATCCAGGTTGCCGGTGTTTTCCCCCACATGCACCATGGCGACGTACATCTGGGAAAACACTTTTGGATGGGCATTCATCGCCGTTGATAGCGGTCGGCCGGACACCAATTGCTCGCGTAGATCCAACAGGGTGGCCCTCATCAATGGATGGGACTGGCTTTCCGCCAAGCCGCTTAACGCCTGCAGCAGCGGCACGCCGGAGCGGGTCAGCGATTGCATCTGCCGGGTAAACAGCATCAGCACCGTCATCGGGATCCGCCGTTGCAGCAGCTTGGCCAGATCCAAGTTGTTACTGGCACGAAACGGCTCCAGCGACAGCGGAATGATCGCTCGCCGCATCAACTGCTCCGCCGCCGCGCTCTCAGAAGCGGCCTCCAACTCGCCGGTCACCAGGGTGCCGCGTTCGTCCCGGCCTCGATACCGATACTGCGCCATCTCAGTGCTCCTCCGCCTGCTGGCTCAGGGCTTGGTCGTTGTCGCCGAGATCCTCCGCCAGCCGCATCGCCTCCGCCAGGGTGGTGATCCCCTCCAGGGCATAATCCAGCGCCGCCAAGGCCAATGGCCGAAACCGGGGGCGGGCCTTGACGGTCTTGGCGAAGTGGCGTGGATCTTCCGTCAGCAGCGCCTCGACTAAATCGTCATCAAACTCCAGCAGCTCATACACCCCGATCCGGCCGCGATAGCCGCTTTGGTTGCAGCGCTGGCAACCGGTACCACGCCGATAGGCCCCGTCCGCGAGGGCCTCGCCCCCGACGTGGCGCAGCCAGGCTTTCTCGGCCGCCGACAGCGGATGCGGCTCCTCACAGTGCTGGCAGATCCGCCGCACCAAACGCTGCGCCACGATGGCCCGCAACGCGCTGGCCACCAGATAGGGCGCGGCGCCCATGTCGATCAAACGCAAAGTCGAGCTGATCGCGTCGTTGGTGTGCAGCGTCGACAACACCAAGTGGCCGGTAAGCGCGCCACGCAGGCCGATCTCCACGGTTTCCTGATCCCGCATCTCACCCACCATGATGATGTCCGGATCCTGCCGCAGCGCGGTGCGGAGGATCCGGGCAAAGTCCAGCTCGATCTTGCTGTTGACCTGCACCTGACTGATCCGCTCCAGCCGATATTCCACCGGATCTTCCACCGTGATGATCTTGTTGTGCGGCTGGTTCAGCTCATTGAGCACCCCGTACAAACTGGTGGTTTTACCCGAGCCGGTGGGGCCGGTGATCAGGATCATGCCGTGCGGCCGCCGGATCTGCGCGCGCAGCCGAGCGATCAACGCCGCTGGCATGCCAGTTTGCTCCAATTCCAGCAGGCCAGCGGCGTGATCCAGCAGTCGCATCACCACGGTTTCGCCATACTGGGTCGGCATGGTCGAAACCCGCACATCAAAGTCGTGACCACGTGCCTGGATCTGAAAACGGCCATCCTGCGGCAGGCGTTTCTCCGAGATATCGAGCTCGGCCATCAGCTTGATCCGCAGCACCAGCGCATTGCTGATCCGAAATTCATCCAGAGTATGCTCCATCAACTGGCCGTCGACGCGATAGCGGATCCGCAGCAGCTTCTCGTCCGGCTCGATATGGATATCCGAGGCGCGGACCTGCACCGCATCATCGAAGATACTCTGCAGCAGCCGTACCACCGCCGCATCGCTGTCGGCGGTGTCGCCCAGCACACTGCTGAGACTGAACTCCTGTGTATCGCCATACTCCTGCTCAAGCTCACCGGCCAGCGAGGCGATCCGACCCGTTTCCCGGTACAGGTTGTCGAAGGCATCCATCAACTGGCTGTCGGTGGCGGCCGCCAGCTCCAGCCGACGCGGCGACAGCAAGGTTTCCAACGTATCCTGCGCCGACAGATCGGCCGGATCGCTCATCGCCACCGTGACGCTGTGATCATCCGCCTCCACCACCAAGGCGCGATATCGCCGGGCATGCACCTCCGGCAGCAGATTAACGGTGCTGGCGGTGATCTGCAGCCGGCTGATATCTAACACCGGGATCCCGAGCTGATGGGCCAAGAAAGACAACAGCTGAGACTCAGAGATAAACCCGAGAGCGACCAGGGCCTTGCCCAACTTGCCGCCCTGCTCGCGCTGTCGCTCCAACGCCAGCTGCAGCTGACCGTTGCTGATCACCCGCTCTTCAACCAGCAGATCGCCCAATCGTTGCTTTAACGCGACTTTCACCCTTGCTCTCCCAATGCTGCGATCCGCCGACGGGCATACTCGATGGCGTCGGCGTCCAACCGCGTGTCCGCCATCGCCGCCCGATACGCCTGGATGGCCGGTTGGTATCGTTGTAGATATTCCAGACTAAAACCCAACCCAAGCCACCAGTGCCCCTGCAACGGCTGTTGCTGCAGCAATAGCTGCCAATCCGAACTGGCTAACTCATGCAGCTCAAGCTGCTGGGCCAGGCTTGCCCGCTGGCTGCGCCACACTGGCTCAAGGGCCAACGCCTGCGACGCCAGCAAAGCCTGCTGGGCCAAGGCCCGCTCCGAGCGATGCCACTCATGCTGCGCCAAGCGCACCCGATAACCGGCCTGTTGCGGAAAACGCTCTATCGCCGCCTGCAACGCCTGCCGCTGCGCCGCACCCGCCAGGGTATCGACATAGCGCAGGCGCGCCGGATGATGGCTCGGATCCCACTGCAGGAGCTGGCGCAATGCGTCCGGCGCCTGTGGATCTTGCTGCCACAGCTGGGCCGCTTGCTGGGTCGGCGTTAGGGCCGAGGGTTGCGCCTGCCAAGCAGGCTCAGAGCGACTCGGAGACGAAGGCTCAGGCGAGATCGCGCTCTGGGCTCTGGCCACAGGCTCTACCGCAGCGTCAGCCACTGGCTCAGGCTCCACCAAAGTGGCCGCATTGATCTCGGCCTGTGCTGCTGTCGTCATCGGCGCCGACGCGCCACGCGCTGCTATCGGTGCTCTCGTGCCTGACGTATCCGCTGGCGGGCTTATCGCCTCAGCGACACCACTCACCGAGGCGCCCTGCGCTTCGTCCACGGATGCCGTCATGGGCTCCGGCGCCTTCGCCAGGGGCTGCTCCAGCGGCGCCTCCGGCGCTGAAACGGCCGGCATCGTGATGGGCTTCGCTGTGTGCTCCACTGTGGTGTCCGCCACGGCCTCGGCGGATACCGACGCCGTCATGCTCGCTGACTGCGGCGGGGTCGACCAAGGTAGCAAGGGCCACCAGATCCCCAGCAGCAACAGCAGCAGCCCCGCCGCCAAGGCCCAACGCCAAGATCGTGTGCGCTTGGCGGGCACCGAGACACGGGGGATCTGCGCCGGGATCCCACGGCGGCCCGCGCGCTCAAGCCGCTGCAATGTCTGGTTGATCACGCTCATTGCCAACCGCCTCCATGAAGCCGCAATACCGTCCCGAGTACGATCAAGCCCAACAATGCCCCCAGCAACAAGCTCCACTGCAGCCGGGTCCCCCCATCCCACTGCCACCAATGGGGCACGATCGCCGCCTCGGTATCGGCGATCGCCGCTCGGATCACCCCGGAGCCAAGCACCTGCTCATTGCGCCCATAGGCCAAGATCAAACTCTTATGCGCCAACACGTTCAACAGCCGCGGAATGCCGCCGCTGGCGCGCCACAACAGCCGACAAGCCAGTGGCGAAAACAGCGTCTGCTCAACCGCTCCCGCCACGCAGAGCCGATGCTGCAGGTAATCCTGGCACTCGCTCAAACTCAGCCCGCGCAGGCGATAGGAGAAGGTGATCCGCTGGCGCAGCTGCCGCAGTTGCGGTTGGGCCAGGCGCTGATCCAACTCCGGCTGACCGAACAGCACCAGTTGCACCAACTTAAAGGTTTCCGTCTCCAGGTTGGTGAACAGCCGCAGCGACTCCAGCGTGTTGTCCGCTAATGCCTGTGCCTCATCCAACACCATCACCACCGGTCGGTTGGCCATGGCGCATTGCAGCAACTTGTCCCCGATCCGGCCGGTCAGTCGCTGCTGATCGGCGCAGGGACGCAACCCCAATTCGAGTGCCACCGCCTGGCGCATCTCGGTGGGATCTAAGCTGGGATTGGGCAGGTAGACCACTTGATGGCGCTCACTGATGTCATTGAGGAACTTGCGACACAGCAGGGTCTTTCCGGTGCCGACCTCGCCGGTGATCTTGATGATCCCCTCCCCAGCCGCCAGCGCCGTATGCAGCACCTGCAGGGCTTCCTGGTGTGGGGCCAATTCGCAGTAAAACTGCGTATTGGGCGTCAGGGTAAAGGGCAAGCGATTGAGCCCGAAATGGTACAGGTACATCCGTGCATCCACTCCTTATTGTCCGCACCGACCACAATGACCACTCAGTGCGTCGCCTCAGTCGAATACCAATCGTCCAGCGTATTGGCGCTGCGCTGTAACTGCTGCTGCCAGGTATCAGGCTCGACGATCACCGGCCGTAATAAGATCACCAACTCGGTTTTCGAGGTGCGATTCGAGCGATTGGTAAACAACTCGCCCAACAAAGGGATCTGCCCCAACACCGGCACCCGGGATTCCAATTGCTGATTCAGCGTCTTCATCATCCCGCCGATCACCACCACATCGCCGCTGCGGGCGCGCACCAGGGTATCGGACTCGCGGATCTCACTCTGTGCCAAGGGCAGTGATAACTCGGTATCCAGTGCGGTGATCACCTTGGTCTGCTCGGTGATATCGGTCACCGACGGGTGGACGTGCAGCAAGACATCGCCGGATTCGCCGATCTGCGGCGTCACATCCAGCGCGATCCCGGAGAAAAAGGGCGTCAGCTCCACATCCGGGCTGGTCACCGGCGTGGTCGAAGCCACCGTGGTGCTGCTGATATCGGTGACAAAGTATTCATCGGTGCCGACCTTGATCACCGCTTTTTGGTTATTCAATGCCGTGACCCGTGGGCTCGACAGGGTATCCACATCCCCTTGCGTATCCAGCAGGGTGACCACCGCGTTGAAATCCGTGCCACTGAAGGACAGCCCGGTCAGCCCGCCAAGGGCCTGGCTGATCTCATTGCCAAAGCTGCCCGCCGAGGTGCCAAATTCGACCCCGACTCGACCCGCATTGCCGATACTGCCGGTGACTTCACTCCAGTTGATCCCCTGTTGATAGCCATCATCCAGCTTCACCTCGAGGATCCGCGCCTCTAAGATCACCTGACGTGACAGGTTTTTCTGCGCCCGTTGCAGGAACTGCTCCACTTGACGCAGTTCATCGGGATAGGCCTTGACCGACACCAATCCCGCCTGCGGCAGGGCCAGCACCGAACGGCCATCGCCTTGACCGATCATGCCCGTCAGCATGGTCTCAAGCTGATCCCAGAAGTGGGTTTCCGTCCGGGTTTCAATAAAGGTCCCATTGCTGAGACCGGACTGCTGAGATCGGCTACCAGAATACCCTCCTGAATCCATTGAACCGGAGCTTTCAGAAGAGCTTCGGTTGCTGGAGCCGCCATTTTGATCCTGATCGCTGATCCGACCCGAGCTGACGGTCGTCAGGCTCACGCCATTGCGCTGCATCAACAAATAATCCACCGGGAAGGTTTCGCTGCGCAGCCCGGCCGGGAAGATCTGCAGCACCTGCCCCTGTCGGCGCACGTCATAACCATAGATATCCCGCACCGTCGTCAGCACATCATCCAGTGTCACCCGGCGAAGATTTAACGAGATGGTGCCCTGCACACCTGGATGAACCGCGATGTTATAGGGGCTGTCTTTCACCAGACCGGCGAAAAACTGTTGCGCATCAACCCCATTGGCCGCCACATCCAGCATCGGCCCTTGCGGCTCGACTGCAGCCGGTGCCAACGGCTGGCGCAATGCCGCCTGGACGGAATCGGGTAAAGGGGGCGGTAATGCCGACTCTGGGTTACTGAGCGCTTGCTGCAGCGCCTGCTGACTGGACACCGGCTCAGGCCGATCCTTGGGCAGATTTTGGCACCCGCCCAGCACCAAGAGCGATCCGAGCAACCCGCCCAGCGCCCAACTTCCTCTGTTCAATCCCATTGCCTCTCCTGGCTTAACTCACTTAACGCGGGAAACAGGCGAATAACCTCGCCATCGCTCAACACGATGCGATCCGCATAGATGGTGCGGATCACGCGCTGATCCCAGCGATCGCCCTCCCTCAGGGTTTCTCCGCCGGCCAACACCAGCTTCTGCTCGCCCTGGATCAGGATCGATTCCAATTTCTGTCCCTCGCTGGGCACCGTCGCCACCGGAGCTGCCCATTGCGGCGGCTCGGTGGGATCGATGCCATCAGCGGCGCCAGCTGGCAGCGCCAGCATCAGCAGTATGATCATGACCAACACGGATCGGCTCCTCCTCTGTGCCCAGGGTATCCAACCGCAGGGTTAACCTGGCAGTGGGGTAGTCACTGACCTGATAGCTAAAATCGCGCCAATAAAAACGCTGCTCTAACTGCTCCATGCGCTGCAGCGCCGCCATCAGATCGAAATAGTTGCCTTGCAGTTCCAGCTCAACGCCATGACGAAATAAGCCGCCTTGCGGCACCAAAGACTCGCTCGCCAGGATCTGCATCCGGATCAAACTGACCCCTTCCGCCCGCGCCAACAACTTGGCCAGCGAGGCCGACATCTGCTCCGGCAAGACCAGATCCACTAGCTCCTGCTCCAGCGCCTCCTGCTGCTGCACGATCTGACGCTCGAGCTGGGCCCGGCGTTGCTGCAGCGGCGCATTGGGATCTTGGTTCAACTGCGCTTCGACCGTACTTATTTGCTGCCGCAGCGTTTGTTGTTCCTGCTGCAACCGCGTCACTTGCTCGGCCTGGCGCTGCTGCTGCACCAATAACGGCTCATAGAGCAGCGCACTGCCGCCCAGCCCCACGGCCAGCCACAAGGATGCGGCGATCAGCACCCGCTCGCGCCGACTGAGTTCGGCGAATTTCACCAGAAACGACCGCAATGCGCTCATGGCCCCTCCTTTTGCGCTGGCAGGCCATGACTCGCCTCAAATCGCACCGGCCCGGAGCCGTCCCCATCGATGACCAACTGACTGAGCGCACGACCTTGCAAGGAAGGCAGCTCACCGAGACGATCGATCCAGGCCGGTACCGCCGTCGCGTTTTGCGCCTGGCCAATGAGGCGAAGCTGATCCCGCGCGACATTAAACTGCTGGAGCCAGACCTGACGATCCGCACTGGTCGACAGATCCTGCATCAGATTGGAAAAGCCGGGCTCGATCAGCAACTGATCCTGATCCAGCAACTGTGCCAGCTGCTGCAAGCCCTGCAACTTCGCCTGAGCCTGGGCCACCGCATCCAGCAATCGTGGATCCGCCGCGTGCCCGCTGAGCTCGCGGCTGCGCACCGCCAACTGCTGCTGCAGCGTCTGCTGCTCATCACGCAACTGGTCCACTTGGCCTGCCAATTCGGCACTGCGCTGACTGGCGTGATACACCAAACCCGACACCAATGCGGCGATCATCAGGGTGACCGCCAATGCCACCGGCGCCGTCAAACGCGGCTTGCGCGGCAGCATCTGCGGCGAAAACAGGTTAATTCGCGTCTTCATCGCTCCCCCTCGCCATGGCGGCAGCGTGTGCCAATATCTGCTGGGGCGAATGGTCAACGTCAACCAGACACTGCACCGACAGGGTCAGATCGCGCTCCAGCATCGGCGCCAGCAGCTGCTGTTGCGCCAGCGGCAACACCAAGGTCAGCCCCTCCGCCGCCGATTGCTTTAACTGCCGCACCAAGTAGTCCCCTGAACGCTGCAGCGCCAGCAACAACTCCTCATACAGCCCCTGACGGATCTCCTCATCGCTCAGCTTATCCAGCAGATTAAAGCCACGAACATTGCGACTGAATAGCAAACGTCCCTCATGGGCCAATAGCAATTTGAGCGGCTGCCCGGGCAGGTGCCATAACAGGATATGTGGGCGGGGCTGAGGCGGCAGCAGATCCAACAACACCAGCTCTTCAATACTGATGAGATCGAGGGTGAGATCGACGTCGTCCGCCCGCTGAACCAAGGCACTCAGCCGGCGCCGATCCGCCACCGCGACGTGTAACTTCTCCCGGCCGTCCGCCGGCGTCGGGGCAGAAAAGTAATCGAGGTGAATGTGTTCGAGCGGGACATTGCTGAGATCCTGCACCAGATAGGGCAATGAGCTTGCCAGCTCCGCATCCAGATGGCCGCTGGGTTTATCGACGGACAACAATTGATAGCAGGGCTCGGATAACACCACTTGCATCCGAACGCGCCCAGCGCGTTGACGCAGCTGTTGCCACGCCGTCGGATCCTTGCCATCCAACGCCGCTCCCTCCGGCCCCTCGGCCAGCCAAAGCTGATCATCCGCCAGCAAGCAGGCGCCAATTACCGGCCGCTCATTCCGATCTTTGCCCCATCCAAGCACGCGATATCCCTTTTCCCGTTCCAGCACCGACTGCCACAACACAGCCCAGTAACGTTTTATTTTCCATTATGTTACACCGCATTATGAACGGATCTTAACCACCAAAGCCAGCCCTCATCACAAAATCACTACCTTTTGCGCCATACGCCACCCGTAAAGTCAAAAAAAACCGGCGAAGAGTCCTCGCCGGTTTTGTTCTGAAGTCGTGTTATTGCGGCAAAATCGCCTTACCTATGTAGTCGCCCTGCACCCCGGCCACCCCAAGTCGCAGCAAACAACGACTCTCCTCTTCGCACTCAACCCCTTCCGCCACCAGCTTGAGCGGCTGATGCGACACCACCTGGCGCAAACTGGTGATCACCAGCTGGCTGTCTCGGCGGGTGTCGATCTGGTGCACCAAACTGGGGTGCAGTTTCAGCCAGTTCAATGGCAGATCATCAATGTAGTGCGCGCCCTCGACCGTGTATCCCACCCCATCGACCGACAGCTGCACTCCGGCCCGATGCCAGGCTTTCAGCAGCGGCACCATCTGATCGGCGTATTGCACCAGCTCGCGCTCATTGACCTCGATGATCAACTGAGTACGGCGCACCGAATAGTTGGCCAACAGCATCATGATCGATTTGCCAAAGCGCGGGTGCAACACCGCTTCAAACGCCAGATTGACCATCACCGGCTCACGCCAACCTTGGGCCTTGGCCTGTTGCAGCGCCAACGCCAGCAGCTCTCGCTCAACCATAGGGATCAAGCCACAACGCCGAGCCATGGGCCGATAGAGCGAAGCGCGCAAGATATTGCCCTGATGATCTCTGATCCGACTGAACATCTCGCGACTCAGGATCTGGCCGTCACCATCAACGATGGGCTGAAATAGGGTCACAAAATCGCGCCGACGCAAGGCCCCGTCCAGCAAGCTGCGCCAACGTACCGAGCCCTGCGCCAGCTCGCGATCCACCGCGCCCTTGTCGTACATAAACCAGTTGCTCTCCCCCTGCAGCTGCGCAGCGCGCAGCGCCTGTTCGGCCTCCTCCAACGCCTGCTCTAGCGGCTCATCCCGGGAGAAGTAGGCTGCGCCGATATGGAGCAGGCGCTCACTGTCCGCCCCTTCCGGCAGATTCAGTCGGTCGCTCAGCTGATGCAATCGCGCGATCAAGGCATCCGCCTCTTTGAGTGGCAACATCGGCACCACCAACCCCAACTCCAGCCAATGCAGACGGGCAAACACCGCATCGGTGTGAGGCCGCACCAAGGGCTGACAGATATCAATGAACTCCTGCAGGACCCACAACCGTACCGGCGGTGTGAGTGCCTCAAGCCCATTGAACTGCAACAGGCAGATCATGCCCTGACTGCGGAACGATCCATTGGGCGCCAGCGAGGCCAAACGGGTATCGAAGAACATCCGATTGCCAAGCCCAGATTCCGGATCCAGACTGGCGTTGGCGCGGATCTGCCGATCCAACTCCAACTTGGCACTGCGCTCACGTCGCCACTGACGATGCAATTTGGTGAGTGCACGCCCGGCGGACAAGGGGCGCTCGCCGCGCACCGGCGTGGCGGCCGCATCAAAATCACCGGCGTTGATCTTAGTGGCCCGAACCACCAACAACTCGACGCCGGCCATCTCCGCCCGAAGCCAGCGACGCCCAAACACCACCATCCCCAGCGCCATGGCCAATCCCATTGCCACCAACAACCACTCTTGGGCACTGAAAGCCGGCAGCAACTGTGGCCGCTTAAGTACCAGCTTGAGCGTTAATCCATTGGACAACTCCCGCCGATAGTGAGCCGTGCCGACGTTGTAGATCTGATCCGGCAGCCATTGATAGACCACCTCTTGCTCCAGCTCAAGCTGCAACTGTTCGGCGCGAAACCCCGCCAGCAGATCCGGCAGCCAATCCTGCATCTGCTCCAACGTCACCCCGCGCTGATACTGATCATCGATCAGCTGTACCAGCGTTTCGACCGCCAAGCGTTGGTTGTGTTTGGTATGAGAGACGCTGGCGCTCCAGGCCGTCAACAGCAGACTCAGGGTCACCACCAGCAGTGACAGCACCCAAAACTGCACCAAGCGTTGAGTCTGTTCGCGATTCTTCTTCATTTCAGCTCCTGCCGTCCCGGCGCTTTATGCTCAACACAGCAATAAAGCGACCCCGTTCTCATCCACTAAAAACACAAATCCCCGCCGAGGCGGGGATGCATAAGACACGATGTTCGCGTTCGCTTAGAACGGGATATCGTCATCCCAACCTTCATCCAGATCTGGCGTGAAGTTTTGATTCTGTTGCTGCTGCGGTGCTTGCTGCGGCTTCGCCTGTGGCGCTGGGGCCGGGCGAGACTGCTGCTGAGGCTGGAAGCCACCTTGCTGCTGCGGTGCCTGCTGCTGTGGTGCCTGCTGCTGCGGCTGGAAGCCACCTTGCTGCTGACCGCCTTGGAAGCCGCCGCCTTGCTGCTGGCCCTGGAAGCCGCCGCCTTGCTGCTGACCACCTTGGAAACCACCGCCTTGTTGACCACCCTGGCCTGCGCCGCGGGAGTCCAACATCTCCATAGTGCCACGCATATCAACAATGATCTCGGTGGTGTAACGATCCTGACCGTTCTGATCCTGCCACTTACGGGTTTGCAGCTTGCCTTCTAGGTACACTTTGGACCCTTTACGCAGGTACTGACCGGCCACTTCCGCCAAACCACCAAACATCGACACTCGGTGCCATTCCGTCCGCTCCTGACGCTGACCTTGCTGATCTTTCCAGCTTTCAGAGGTTGCTACGGTCAGGTTTGCTACCGCTTTACCGTTCGGCATGTAGCGCACTTCAGGATCTTGTCCCAGGTTACCAACCAGGATCACTTTGTTGATGCCACCGGCCATCGTTTTCTCCACGGGTCTATGTCTAATTTCGATCCGCACAGATTACCATAGCCGGCGGGCAAGGATCACTCACCTTATGCCCACCGAAGCAATAAAAGTCCGAACCTACCCAGCGGGTTTCACCCCCACGCAAATAACAAGAGCGTGCCTGGCTCTTTCCCATCAAGCTTAAGGCCAAGGCGGGGAACGACTATGGGTTGAGCGTCGCGCGCGCTTGATCAAGATCGAACGGATCTTCCACCTTGAGATAGGCGGCGTGCTGCTCAGGGATCAGGATCACCTCGATCACGCCGGGCAAGGCTGACAAAGCCGATGCTAAGGCGTCGGTATCACGCCGAGCTAGATCGACGCTTAAGGTCAGGCTGCGCATCTTACGCGGCTCCTGCATCGACCACATAAAGCCAAACCAGAGGGCGATCGCCCCGGCGCACAACAGAAACACCCCTTGCGCGCCCACCGTCTGATAAAGGATCCCACCGAGCACACCGCCAGCAAAGGCGCCAAAAAACTGTGCCGTGGAGTAGATCCCCATGGCGGAGCCCTTATCGCCCGGTGGACTGATCCGAGAAATGAGACTGGGCAGAGCCGCTTCCAAATAATTCAAGCCGGCGAAAAACAGCACCAGACCAATACTCAGGCCCCAAACCGAATCGAGATTGAACGCCATCATCATCGCGGCAGCGAATTGCAGGCCAATGGCAAACAGGAAAGGATTGCGGGTCTGGCCCCGTTTCACCCCGAACAGGATGATCGGCACCATCAGCACGAACGCCAGGATCATCCCCGGCAGGTAGAGGGTCCAATGGCGATCCGCCTGCAGTCCGGCATCCACCAACGCCAGCGGCAGGGCAACGAACATGGCGGTGATCAACAGGTGTAGCACCATAATGCTGACGTCCAACCGCTGCAGATCGCGATCCTTGAGCAAGGCCCACAACCGGGCAGGCACGGCCACTAAGTCACCGGTTGGCGCCTTTTGCACCGCATTGGGCACCAAGGTATGCACCACCAGCAGCGCCGCCAACGCCAACACCGCCGTGATGGCAAACAGGCCATTGATCCCAACCCAATTGGCCAGTACCGGACCCGCCACCAGCGCCACGGTAAAGGCCACGCCGATGAAGGAGCCGATCACCGCCATCACCTTGGGTCGCTGCTCATCTCGGGTCAGATCAGACGCCAAGGCCAAAATGGCCGAGGCGACCGCGCCCGCGCCCTGCAGCGCCCGGCCCACGGCCACCATATAGATGGAGTCCGCCATTGCCGCGACGAGAGAGCCGACCGCGAACATCAGTAAGCCCAAAGTAATGATCAGCTTGCGGCCATAGCGATCCGACGCCATCCCCGCCGGGATCTGCAACAGCCCCTGCGTCAGGCCATAGGCGCCAATGGCGATCCCGACCCACAACGGCGAAAAGCCGTCCAATTCCTGGCCGTAGGTTGCCAGCACCGGCATGATCAGAAACAGACCAAACATGCGCAGGCCGTATACGCCGGCCAATGAGAACGCAGTGCGTCTCTCAATAGGGTTAAGCCCTTGACTCACTTATTACTCCCACTCACAGCAATTGCCTATCGACTCTGGTGCAACAGTGTACCAAAGGTTAGAAAGTTGTAACGCCAATTCTCGGCCGTACATCTGCGCCGAGGCTAAAAGCGATCAGCCTAATAGACAACCTCGTTTGCGATCCTGTCCCGACCGCCCTTCAGTTATGCGATACTGATAACACTTTGATCTCTGAATGCTCGGCCCGATGGACAAAATAGAAGTACGGGGTGCCCGCACCCACAACCT
Source organism: Ferrimonas pelagia (assembly GCF_039543565.1). Classification (NCBI taxonomy): domain Bacteria; kingdom Pseudomonadati; phylum Pseudomonadota; class Gammaproteobacteria; order Alteromonadales; family Ferrimonadaceae; genus Ferrimonas; species Ferrimonas pelagia. The sequence goes on from NZ_BAABJZ010000105.1 coordinate 66,866, forward strand.
GAAAAACATCAACCTCACCATCCCCCGTGACAAGTTGATTGTGATCACCGGATTGTCCGGCTCCGGCAAATCTTCGCTGGCGTTTGACACCCTGTACGCCGAAGGGCAGCGCCGCTATGTGGAATCGCTGTCCGCCTACGCCCGTCAATTTCTGTCACTGATGGAAAAGCCCGATGTTGACCACATCGAAGGCCTGTCACCGGCGATCTCCATCGAGCAGAAATCCACCTCCCATAATCCTCGCTCGACCGTGGGTACCATCACCGAGATCTACGACTACCTGCGCCTGCTCTACGCCCGGGTGGGCGAGCCTCGCTGCCCAACCCATGGCGCGCCACTGACGGCGCAAACCGTCAGCCAGATGGTGGATAAGGTGCTGGCCCTGGAAGAGGGCTCCAAGCAGATGCTGCTGGCACCGGTGATCCAGGGTCGCAAGGGCGAGCACGCCAAACTGCTAGAGTCGCTGGCCGCCCAAGGCTACATTCGAGCGCGGATCGACGGCGAGGTGTGCGATCTATCGGATCCCCCACCGCTGGATCTCCACGTCAAGCACACCATCGAGGTGGTGGTCGACCGCTTCAAAGTCCGTCTGGACATGAAGCAGCGCCTAGCGGAGTCGTTTGAAACCGCTTTGGAGCTGTCCGGCGGGATCGCCACCGTGACCAGCATGGATCAGGACGACAGCGAGCCGCTGGTGTTCTCCGCCAACTTCGCCTGTCCCATCTGCGGCTACTCCATGGCCGAGTTGGAGCCACGGATCTTCTCTTTCAACAACCCAGCGGGAGCCTGCCCCACCTGTGACGGCCTGGGCAATCAGCAGTTCTTCGACGAAGAGCGGGTGGTCACTAACCCGGATCTCTCCCTCGCCGGCGGCTGTATCCGCGGCTGGGATCGACGCAACTTCTATTACTATCAAATGCTCACGTCACTGGCCGAGCACTACGAGTTCGACATCGAAACCCCCTGGAGCGAGCTGCCAAGAGCGGTGAAAAAGGTCGTGTTGGATGGCTCTGGACGGGAGAGCGTCGACTTCAAATACGTCAACGACCGCGGCGACAAGGTGATCCGTAAGCACCCGTTTGAAGGCATTCTTAACAACCTGCAGCGCCGCTACAAAGAAACCGAGTCCAACTCGGTGCGCGAAGAGCTGGCCAAATACATCTCCACCAGCAGCTGCCGCAGTTGCGGTGGCTCACGTCTGCGCGAAGAAGCGCGCAACGTCTTCGTCAACGAAGTCCCGCTGCCACAGCTGTCCGAATGGTCGATTGGCGAAGCGATGGACTGGTTCAATGCCATCGAGTTTGAGGGCCAAAAGGCGCAGATCGCCGAGAAGATCCTCAAGGAGATCCAGGATCGACTCGGCTTTCTGGTCAATGTCGGCCTCAACTACCTCAACCTGTCCCGCTCCGCCGACACCCTGTCTGGCGGCGAAGCCCAGCGTATTCGACTGGCCAGTCAGATCGGCGCCGGTCTGGTGGGGGTGATGTACGTACTGGATGAGCCCTCCATCGGCCTACACCAGCGCGACAATGAGCGCCTGCTCAAAACCCTTATTCACCTGCGCGATCTGGGCAACACGGTGATCGTGGTGGAGCACGACGAAGACGCGATCCGCGCCGCCGATCACATCATCGATATTGGCCCCGGTGCCGGCGTGCATGGCGGCGAAGTGATCGCCAGCGGCAGTTATGAAGACATACTCACAAGTGAGGACTCGCTTACCGGCCAATACCTGTCCGGTCGAAAATCCATCGCCATTCCAGCTCAACGCACACCGCACGATCCCAACCAACAGATCAAACTGTACGGCGCCAGCGGCAACAACCTGAAGAACGTCGATCTGAGCATCCCGATCGGCCTGATGACCTGCGTCACCGGGGTGTCCGGCTCAGGCAAATCCACCCTGATCAACGACACCTTCTACAAGATCGCCCATCGTGAGCTCAACGGCGCCACGTCCGATGAGCCAGCCCCACACACGAAGGTAGAGGGGATGGATCTGTGCGACAAGGTGGTGGAGATCGATCAATCCCCCATCGGCCGCACCCCGCGCTCAAACCCAGCCACCTATACCGGCATATTTACCCCCATCCGTGAGCTGTTCTCCGGCACCCAGGAGTCCCGCGCCCGCGGCTACAAACCCGGCCGGTTCTCATTCAATGTCAAAGGCGGCCGCTGCGAGGCTTGTCAGGGCGACGGTGTCATTAAAGTGGAGATGCACTTCCTGCCGGACGTCTATGTGCCCTGCGATCAATGCAAAGGCAAACGCTACAATCGGGAAACACTGGAGGTACTGTACAAAGGCAAGAACATCCACCAGGTGCTGGAGATGACGGTGGAGGAGGCCCGCGGCTACTTCGATGCTATCCCCGCCATCGCCCGCAAGCTGCAAACCCTGATGGACGTGGGCCTGTCCTACATCCGCCTGGGCCAGTCGGCCACCACCCTATCCGGCGGTGAGGCGCAGCGGGTCAAGCTGGCCAAGGAGCTGTCCAAGCGCGACACCGGAAAAACCCTCTACATCCTGGATGAGCCCACTACCGGGCTGCATTTCAAGGACATCCAGATGCTGCTGGACGTGCTGCATCGACTGCGGGATCACGGCAATACCGTGGTGGTGATCGAGCACAACCTGGACGTGATCAAAACCGCGGATTGGATCGTCGATCTCGGTCCGGAGGGCGGCTCCGGTGGCGGCACCATCCTCACCACCGGCACCCCGGAACAGGTCGCGGAGTGCGCCGAGTCCCACACCGCACGCTTCCTCAAGCCGATGTTGAGCTAAGCCAACACTTCTTCAGCGCCAGCTCAATTCAAAAACGGCGTCCCGATGGACGCCGTTTTCGTCTGCCTAGTATCGCTTACGCCTTCAGCAGGTAACACAACAACTCAACCACCTGCTCCGGCGTTTGCGCCCAAGCCTGAGCGGCGCCATCCACCTCTTTCAGTGGATGCACCAACGACGCATCGTGCAAGGTGATGTAGGGCTTTCCCAAAGCGGCACAGAAACCGGCATCAAACGCCGCGTTCCACTGTCGGTACTGCTCGCCAAACCGGATCACCGCCAGATCGCAACGCTGGATCGCATTCTGGATGCGGATGGCATTGATCTTAGCGGACTTGTGATCACGCCAGAAGCCCTCGCAGTCCGGTCCCAGGCCGTCGCCCGCCGCGTCACTGGCGGCGTGATCGGTCACGGCCGAGCTGAAAGTGATCGCCAACCCTTGCCGGGCACAGCCGTCGATGATCTGCTGACGCCAGTCGGTGTGGATCTCACCGGAAAGATAAACCTGAAATGCCATGGATGCGCTCCCTGAATCTTTGGTTTTTTTATGGATGGAAAGGCGGCTCTGCCGCAATGACTCGCGTCAGAATAGCACGGTCATCACAGCGCGGATGCATCTACCGCAGCCAACCCGCACCTCAGCTGCGACGCTCGGGCCGGCGCCGATGGTTCACGCTATCGACCCGGAACGGCACGTTAAATGGCCGATGACGAAGGCAGTACTGATCGGCTACAGTGTTGAATACACGAATGAAAGGAGTTCCGCCGTGTTTGACTGGATCTACAGCCCCGAAGCCTGGATCGCCCTCGCCACCTTGACCTCGCTGGAGATCGTGCTGGGGATCGACAACATCATATTCATCTCCATCCTGGTGGCCCGATTGCCGGAGAAGCAGCGGGATCTGGCCCGGCGTATTGGCCTCATGCTGGCCATGGTAGCCCGACTGGCTCTGCTATTCTCGCTAACCTGGGTGATGGGACTGACCGATCCGCTGTTCAGCGTTCTGGGCTTTGCGATCTCCGGTCGGGATCTGATCCTGATCGGCGGCGGTCTGTTTCTGCTGGCGAAGGCGACGCTGGAGATCCACAACAGCCTGGAGGGGGAGGAGCACGAGCACGGCGCCTCCACCGCGGCCAGCATGGGGGCCATACTGGTACAGATCGCCCTATTGGATATCGTCTTCTCACTGGACTCGGTGATCACTGCGGTGGGACTGGCGGATCAGCTGGCGGTGATGGCCATCGCCATCATCATCGCCGTCGGCGTGATGCTGCTGTCGGCCAAAGCGATCGGCGAATTCGTTGATAACCACCCGACAGTGAAGATCCTGGCCCTGTCCTTTTTAGTGCTGGTGGGGGTCACCCTGATCGTCGAGGGCTTCGATGTGCATATCCCCAAAGGCTACATCTACTTCGCTATGGCGTTCTCGGTGGGGGTGGAGATGCTCAATCTGCGCCTGCGTCGCAAACGCCGTGAGCCGGTAAAGCTGCGCAAACCATTAGAGGCGGAAAACACCGAGCCACCCCATTAACCCAGAGCCACTTAGTGTACCGGCCGCCGAGCGGCCGGTACTGGCCCAAAACGGCACGCGCTGCCGGTGCCCCATGCGAACTCAGGCTTGTGCCTGACACTGAGCCAGAAAGGTGATGCGGTAGGTCATCACGACCTGCTCATCCTGATTGAGAATACGCAGGGCGTAAGTGACGATGCCCTGTTGTGGGTTGCTCTGGGAACGACGCTTGTCCGCCACCTGGGTTTCCAGGCAAAGACGGTCGCCGCCAAACACCGGCGCTTTAAAACGCAACTCGTCCCAGCCGAGCCCGGCGATGGCGACCGGGCGGGGGCGTTGTTCGTTGCCCAACTTGGTGGCAATGGCGATGATGTGAGGCCCGCAGGCGAAGATCCGCCCAAGCTGATGCTGCGCCGCCGCGGCCGGATCGATATGGTAAGGCTCCGGATTCCAGCTCAAGGCAAACTCGACGATCTCCGCCTCGGACACCGAGTAAAAGCGGGTCCGATCGGTTGCCCCCACCTCGATCTGTTCGAAATACTGCTCGGTCATTGCACGCTCCCTCGTCATTCCAGCCGCCAGTGTGACCCGTCCGGCCCTGTCACATCCTCGTCTTTATGGAGTAAGAAGCGCCATTATGAGGGTAAGATCACTCTATGGCGTCGGCGGGTGCAGCGCAAAACTGAGCGACTGCGTCGGGCCGCTCTTCCAATTGATGGCGCAGACCCAACTGCCAGGGGCGTTCGCACTGCTCGGTGCGAGCACACCAGATAAAGCCGGCCGACGCCTTACAGCCATGCTCATCTTCGTCCGCGCCCACCAAGGCCGCCTCCTCATTCGATGCCGGACTCGGGGCAGCTTCTTCAGGCATTGGCTCGTGACGCTCGCAGCCAATGAGCACGGCGGACAGCAACAGCGCCACTGCGCCCAAGGTTGGCTTTCTCATGTTCCGCCCCTAACGCTGTTTCTGCAGATACGCCGCAACGGCACTTTTCGGCTTCTTGGCCAAGGTTTGCATCAGAGCAAAGTCCGGCGTGTCGATGCCATACGTGCGTTGCAGATCCGCCAGCATCGCCAGCCAAAGCCCAGCGGTCATCTCAGAATCCGCCAAGGCCCGGTGAAACACGCCGTCGTGCTGGATATTTTTCATCGCCACTAGGCTACCCAACTTATGATTGGGCGCATCCTGATACAGGCGGCGGGCGATCAATAACGAACAAGCGAACTGGCCCCCATAACCACGACCGATGCGGGACAATTCAGCGTCCAAAAAGCGCTGATCAAAACTGGCGTTATGGGCCACCAAATTGTGATCCCCCAGCCAGTCGGCAAACTGGGCCATCACCGCTTCACACGGCGGGGCGTCCCGCAGCATCTCATTGCTGATCCCAGTGAAGTTTTCGATGAAACCGCTGACTCGGCGTCCAGGGTTCATCAATTGTTGAAAGCGGTCGACCACCTGGCCGTTCAGCAATCGGACCGCCCCGATCTCAATGGCGCGATCGCCTTGATTGGGCGACAAGCCCGTGGTTTCAAAATCAAGAACAACAACGGAGCGAGCAGAAACGGTTTGCAGCACAACAACAACCTGACAATCTTGGTGAGATGGCCTGCCATTCTAACGCAACGTCACCCAACGCGGCGAACCCAAACGGGCTGACCCGCTCTTTAGCACCGCCCTTTCACGACGATCTGATCGCCCCGGCTTTCCGGCTCGCTCAACTCATACCCTTCACGGCACACCTGTCGACGCACCAACTCGCCCTGGATCAGCTCCTTCATCTGCATCTGCCCCTGTGCTTCCGTCAAGGACTGCACACTGCTCTGCGGATAACTGAAACGGAACTGGTAGCCACCTAACTCTCGCTCGCCATCAAAGCGATACTCGCGAGGTGCGGTACTGGTGCACGCCGTTAACCCGAGCAGCCCAGCCCATATCGCCATCCCAATGCTCTGCTTCATATCTTCTCCTAACCGTTGCTTGGCGATCCCACTCATTGAGATCCACTCACCGCCATTACAACGCAAACTCTGCTGTGATCTTTGTCACTTTCACCGCAATTTGTCGCAGCGTGTAACGGCAGCGGCCAAGGCGGTTCGCGATCCCGGTCACGGCCCCCCGCGCCCTGCCCACGTACTATCGACAAAAACGATCAAAACAGAGGCCTGGGTTTATGAATACTCAGAAAAATACCTATCACTTTTCCTTGGTGCTGAGCAGCAGTCACGTCACCCTCGACTTGGCTGAAGTACTGGCTCCCTTTGGTATGACTCGGGTCTTGACCGAAACCGTCAACCAAACCACCTATCTGGACATCGAGGCCGAAGGCTACGATCTGGGCGAAAGCATGCTGGAGGCGATCGAACAGGTGGAGCAAGCACAGCCTCAGCTGAGCATTGAGTTTGTTTGTGAAAACAGCTTTTATCGGGCGCTGTGTAAAGAGGAGCGCGCCCTGGCGAACGCGCCCCAGAATGGCCGAGCGCTCTATCTGCCTACCGAAGGAAAGGTGGACCCGATCCGCGCCCAGAACACCATCGCCATCCATCGCATCAACCGGGCGCTGCAAGCCCGCAAAGCGTTGACCCAGAGCTGAGGCGCCTTGGCGGTGCTACTGCGCCGCCTACTCCACCATCACTACCGGCTTACCACTGACAAAGCCGACCTCATTGCCGGACATGGCCAAGCAGCCGATCTTGCGTTGTTTGATCAGTCCGTTCTCGAAGCAATTCCGCAAGATCCGCAGGATCGGCGGCGTCACCCGATTGCCCTTCGCCACCACCAATTGCCCTCGATGGGTGTAGATATTCTCATACAGAACCGTATTAAGACTCAGCTGGCTCAGATCCCGCTCGACCACACGATAACTGGGCACCCGCCGGCCTGGCGCCGCGCTCACCAGCGGCAAAAATGACGCCAAGATCTCGACATCATAGTCTGCGGCCTGGGCCCGCATCTGCTCGACCGCTTGCGGCACATCGACACAGATCCGCTGGAAGTGCAGAAAGTCCTTACAGATCTTAAGCATGCGCGCGCGATAGGGGATGGTTCCGCCCGCTTCGTTGGCCTCAGCATCATTGAGCGCACGATCCTGCGCCTGGATCTCCTTGGCGATCGTCGCCAGCCCTGGAATATTCACCAACAGATCATGGCTCAGCCGACCGTTATCCGCCAACAGCGCCAGCTCATCGGCATCGAGGCACTCCCCGCGCAACTGTTTCTCCACCAAGGCCGCCGGGATCGCGACATAGCCCAACTGGGACAACAGCACCATGGGCTCAAACGCCCAGTCGGTCTCGTGCTCAAGCCGATGCGCCAATCGGATCATTAACTGCAGCATCGCATCCACCTGAGCAAACGCCTTCGGGTTCGCCAACGCCAGCAATTGACTCAAGGTTTGCACCAATTCATCCCGGGTTTGCTGCAGCAATTGCCTCTCAGCACTCGCGCCACTATGCTGCCCCAGGGCCGCCTCGATCGCCGCCGTCAAAGCCTCTCCGGTACAGGGCTTAGATAGGAAACGAAACACCTCCCCTTGGGCGAAGGCATCGACAGCGGTCTGCTGATCCGTGAGCCCAGTCAACGCGATCCGCACCACATCCGGGTACGCTGACTTCATCACCGTCAGCAGCTCAATGCCGTCCATCTCCGGCATGTGCAGATCCACCACAATCACCTCGAATCCGCTCGCCATTCGCATCGTTTCCAACGCCTGCGCGCCACTGACCGCTAAGGTTATCTCATAGTGGCTCGACAAGATCCGACGATACGCCTCCAGGATCTTCTCCTCGTCATCCACCAACAGGATCTTACGCTTCATGGCTCGTTTCTCTCTCACTTATATCGGCCGAGGTCCCCGAAGGCCCAACCCGTGGCAAACGCACGGTAAAACAGCTTCCTCCTTCCGCAACACTATCGACCCAGATCTCCCCGCCATGCCGCTTCACCACCTTCTGCGCCAGGCTTAAGCCCTGCCCCGTGCCCTTGCCTACCGGCTTGGTGGTAAAAAAAGACTCGAAGAGCCGGGGCCGGATCTGCGGATCGATGCCACAACCGTTATCGCAGATCACGACTTCAAGCCAGCCCCCTTGCTGTCGCGTGGTGAGCTCGATCCGCCCCTTGAACTCCGGCTCTCTCACCTGCCGCGCCTCAATGGCGTGCGCCGCATTGACGATCAGATTGAGTAACACCACGCTCAGCTCATCCCACACCCCTGATACCAGTGGCAACCGCGTCGCCAGCTTCGTCTCCATCGTCGCGCAGTGATGCCATTCATGCCGGCTGAGCTGGATCGCGGTCTGCAGGATCTGATTAAGATCGACCGGTTGGCGCTGGCCTCGACTGGGGTGGGAATAGGCTTTCATCGCCGCGTTGATCTCAAGGATCTGCGCGATCCCTTCCTGCGATTGCGCAAAAGCATTCGGGATCTCCTGCAGATCGTCCGCCGCCCGCTCGTCCCAAGCCGCTCGATCGCGCAGCAAGGGCTCCAATCGGTGCATCGCATCCTGCAGAAAGCTGAGGTTGTTCTGTACATACTGACTGGGCGTATTGAGTTCATGGGCGATCCCCGCCGCCAATTCGCCCAGCAACTCCATCTTTCGTGCCTGCACCAAACGGTGTTCCAACGCCAGACGCTGCGAGATATCGCGGATCAGCAGAGAGTAGCCCCCATCGGCGCCGAAAGCCGGCAACCCCGACACCGCCAACTCGATGGGAAACTGGCGACCATCTCGGTGTTGGCCCCACTGATGGCCCCGCATGATCTGATCCAGCCAACCGTCGCCCCGCAGGGACGCCGGCCCCACGCCCTCACCCAGCAACGCATCCACATGACCCCCTAACAAGGCTTCGGCTGGATAGCCAAACATCTCGCTCAAGGCCCGATTTACCCGGACGATCCGATCCTTGCCGTCAAGCAGCAACACCCCATCGGGCAGGGAGTCGAGCAGGGCACGTTCACGCTGCAGTGCAGACTCGGTCGCCTGGGCTTGCGCCATGGCGGCGAGCCGCCGTGCCCGACAACGCGACAGCGCGACAGCGCCAAGGCAGAGCAAAAGAGTGACGGCGATCAGCCCGAGCCCCCAAGGCACGGAGACAACGACGCCCGCGGCAGGCTGAGCCTGTACCGGCACACGCTCAGCCTGAGCGCTCAGGCTGGCCCAAGGGAGCATCAACACACTGGTGCCAAACACCACCCACAACCGAACCCGCCTCGCCACACCACAGAGCCAAGCCAGGCACCACAAATCGACCATAGCAACATCCTTGTTGAGATCCGCCATCGATATCACGGCGGGATCCTAACTATAGAAAAGATCTGCGCTTCTCTCCCCGAGTTCACACCTTTGACTAAGCCGCGACGATCGGTCAGCTTCGGTTCATCCGCTCGTGTTAGCATAAACACCCCTCATCCGGCACCGCCAAATAAGGAGGCTCGAATGCTCAACCCATTACTTGCTCGCTGGCAGCAATTGCGCCATCGCCTGTTTTCCTCGCCTCCAGGCGCCACCCGCTCGCCATTGCAGCTGCTGCTCGCCATGGCCATCCTGGCGGGTCTGTTCCTAATGCTGCTGCCGGTCTTATTGCTGGCACTGGCCATTGCACTGGCTATGCTGATCTTGGCGGCACTGGCGCCGCTACTGAAAGGCCGTCGACCGAAGATCCGCCCCAACCCCTTCCATTACACCCGAGCCGGCAGCCGCAATCGCCACCCCCGCGAGAAGGTGATCAACCCGGAGGTGGGCAAAGACTGATCGCCCTTGCGACCTGCCAGCCATTTCGCTACCCTCCTGCCCCCATTTTCCCATTGAGGTCGCGCCGCATGTCTGGCATTGCTGGTTTTGATTTTGGAACATCCAATTGCGCCATCGGCGTTATGGCCGCAGGCGCGCCGGAGTTGATCGCCCTGCCGGAACACGGGCGTTACATGCCATCGACCCTGTTCGCACCCCGCTCAGAGATGATCAGTGGTTGGCTATATCAACAATTGGACGCGGCGGGCCGAGGCACGCGCTACCAACAAGCACGGGGCCATCAACTCAGTGCCAGCCTTGGTGCCCTGCGCGAGCTCAAGCTGGACGGCTATGGCGATCAGCTGGCCTTTGGCCAGTCGGCATTGAGCCACTATCTGGAGGATCCCGCCGACTGCTACTACGTGCGCTCCCCCAAGTCCTTTTTGGGCGCCAGCGGCATCAGTGCCCGCCAGCAACAGCAGTTTGAAGACATCGCCGCCGCCATGATGTGGCACCTGAGCAATCAGGTCGGCCTGACCGGCGCCGCGCCGCTGAAAAAAGTGGTGATCGGCCGCCCCGTCAACTTTCAGGGACTCAACAGCGAGCAGAGCAACCAGCAGGCGCTCACCATCCTCACCAACGCCGCCCATTTCGTCGGTTTCGATCAGGTGGAGTTCCTGTATGAGCCGATGGCCGCCGGACTGGCCTATCAACAGCAGCTCACCCAAGAGCAGCAGGTGCTGGTGATCGACATCGGCGGTGGTACCAGCGACGTCTCCCTGCTGACCATGGGGCCCGGCTATCTGGACAGCGGCGATCATCAGGATCGGGTGCTGGGCTACAGCGGCGAGCGGATCGGCGGCAACGATTTCGATATCGCGCTCAATTTTAATGCGTTGATGCCAGCCCTCGGCGCGGGCTCGATCCTGCCGAGCGGCAAGACGGTGCCGATCAAACCCTTCAAAGATGCCGCCGCCGTCAACGATCTGCCCGCGCAGTCGCGCTTTTACCAGCGCGACACCCGCGCGCTGCTCACCCAACTGCAGCGCGAACCAGGTCTGGCCCACCTCTCGCGCCTGCTCACCCTGCAGGCGGAGCGAATGACCTTTCAGCTCAGCGCCAGCGCCGAGCGCGCCAAGATCGCCCTGAGTCAGGACGATCAGACCCTCATCGATCTCGGCTACCTGGAGGCCGCGCTCGACACCCAAGTGACCCAGGCGCAGTTTGCCCAGGCCAGTGAGCGCCTGCTGCAACACATCGCCACCCTGACCGATGACGTGCTGGCTCAGGCGGGCTGTCAGCCTCACGCCATCTTCCTCACCGGCGGCAGCGCCAACTCACCGCTGGTACGCCAATTCCTCAGCGAGCGCTATGAGGCGCCCTTGGTGTGTGGTGATAACTTCGGCAGCGTCACCGCTGGCTTGACCCTATGGGCGGATCGGATCTTCCGCTAAGCTCGGTGATACAACGCCCGATAGACAAACAGAACATGTATTGAGGGTGCTCGCTCAACTAAGCCGTGCGTGTGCAAGCAACCTGAGCGCACACGACGGCTTCGCCTCTAGACACATTTACTTACACTCATATCGACGTGCCCCGCTGTCTGTGCATCGCATCACCCTTCACAATGTTCTGACACATGGAACCTGGTGAAGATAAGATGAAACGGACAGCTCTTGCGGTACCTTTGCTTGCGATATTGTGCGCTCCTGCCTCCTTGGCTAAAACTGGCCATTTCTACGCAGGTGGTCACGTAAATTACACCCAGTTCAAGACGATCAATGGGGATCTTCAGCCTCTCGCCGCCACCGCGCAGGTTGGCTATCAGTTCAACGAATATCTCGGGACAGAATTACGAGCTGGGGCAGGGGTAAACAGTGATGACGAGGCATCGCTTGAAGCCAAAATCAAAGATCATTACGGCCTCTACATCACCGCAGGTACGCCACTCTCTGATTGGTCTCGGCTCTATGCCATCACCGGATTCAGTTCCATCAAGGCAGAACTCCACGTTCCCAATGAGAGACTCTCGCACTCTGAAAGTGGATTGAGTTACGGTGCGGGCGTCAGTTTTAGTGCCACAAAGCAATTCAAGGTACACATTGAGTATCTGCAGTTACTCGACAGAACAGATTTTGATATCCGTACCCTCAACCTTGGTGTCACCTACCATTTCTAGTTCATCCACAATGAACAAAACGGGGATCGCTTACGGCATCGAAGCGTCCCCGTTTGAAAGTAGCAAGCCAGCAGTGTTGTGATCGGTGTGCCACCAAGGCCGAAGCACCTTTCCAACACACCGGCGATCCCCACATGGCGGCGAGACAGCATCGCGAACGGCTTAGATCTCCATGCTTAAGCAGTACAGAGAGCCAAAGCACCGGCGCCAAATGAAAACGCAGACTCGCCGGTCTATTTCACCGAACAGGTTCCGCGCAGCGCCACCCCATTGGCAGTAGGCCGCTGCTCCAGGATCTCATAACCCTGTGAGCACAGCTGATGGGCATCCAGCTCCTGCTCCAGCAACAGCATCAACTGCCCGTGCGTCAGACCTTCGCCGCTGGGCACCGGACCGGAGCTCTTCCCATCAGTGCCGCGCTCGCCACCGCCGCGCTTGCCTCCGCCGCGCTCGCCCGAACCTCGTCCGCCCTGACCGCGCCGGCCGCCTTCCTGAGCCTGTGGGCCTGCGCCCTTTCCGCCACTCGCGCCGTCCCGTCCCTCGCCATTGCGCGCGCCGAAATAACTAAAAGTGAACGTGGGCGTGCCCTGCGCATTCAACCCATGCTGAAACGCGTGATCAACCGGCTCTGGCTGACTGGCACAGCCCACTAACAACAGCGGGACGGTAAACAACCAAACTTTCATTCAAGCCTCCAAACAAGAAAAGGTGCCCCGTATAGGGACACCTTAGACATCGCGATTTTCCAACTTCAGCGTGTGTTCCCGCTTACTGGCCAGACTTCTCCGCTTTGCGGGCTTCACGCTTGGCTTTGTGCTCCAGTGCCTTGGTGTAGCGCTCCATCGGCATGCCGTTGCGGGCCACTTCACGGGTTTCCACCAAGGCGCCTTCGGCCTTAGTGACGATGCTGATGGTGTAGCCCTCAGCGGTCGGCTCAACCGCGCCGATCTGCAGATTGTCGTTGCCTTTCATGATCAGGCGGGCCTCGGCCAGGGTCTGGATCTCCTCCTGACTGAACTCGCGATCAAATCGCTGCTGCATCTGGGCACGATCGTGGCCGCGCTTACCTTTCATCTGATGCTTGCCGCGCTCACCGCGCTCACCCTTCATGTAGTGGGCACGCTCACCGCGCTCGCCCTTCATCTGATGCTCACCGTCAGAGGCAATGACAGGGGCGGCGACGGCGGTGGTGGCAGCCAACACGGCTGCGATGATCATTGTGCGTTTCATGATGACTTACCTCGATTTGATTCGTTTGTCTGGGTTGACGGTGCCCATTTAACCACTCGGACGTCGCAGAAATATCTCCGCTTTGCCTGAGCTTGTCGCAGAATGTAACCGCGCCGACCAGCCCCACGAAGAATGAACGCCAAAAGACAACAGACCATCTCTATCCTCATGAAATAAAATGACTTTGTGACAGTTAAACTTTGATACATTCCCCTTAAGCTCAAGGCCGTATAATGGCCCCAATCCCTTTTGGTTCGTAGCGAGGCGCTCTATGTCCCAGCAACACATCCTGGTGGTCGACGATCACGACGAGATCCGCGATCTGCTGGGCAGCTATCTGCAGCAGCACGGGTTCCAGATCACCACCGCCAACGGCGGCGAGCAGATGAAGGCGGTCTTGGCCGAGCACCACATCGATCTGGTGGTGCTGGATCTGATGATGCCCGGTGAAGATGGCCTCAGCCTGTGCCGTCAACTGCGCGAGCAGGACGGGCCGCCGGTGATTATGCTCACCGCCATGAGCGAAGACGCCGATACCATTGTCGGGTTGGAGATGGGCGCCGACGACTACGTCACCAAACCCTTTAGCCCCCGGGTGTTGCTGGCCCGGATCAAAGCCGTGCTACGCCGCAATGAACATCAGGAAGAAACTGGCAGCCACGCAGCGGGCGACGCCAGCCGCATCGCCTTTCCCGGCTGGGTGCTGGACATCCATCAACGTCAATTGGAAAACGCCCAAGGCGTCCTGCTGCCGCTGAGCACCGCCGAATACCGACTGCTGAAAGTTCTGCTGGAGCACCCGCGCCAAGTGCTCAGCCGGGACCAATTGATGGATCTGACCCGTGGCCGGGAAGCGATGCCATTTGATCGCAGCATCGATAATCAGATCAGTCGGCTACGCAAGAAGATCGAGCCGGATCCCAAAGTCCCGACCCTGATCAAAACCGTCTGGGGCGGCGGCTACATGTTCACCGAAGAGACCCAAATTTCATGATCAGCCAGCGTCTGCGCCGACTCTGGCCCCGCCGCCTGGCCGGGCAGATGATCGCCCTGGTGCTGCTGGTACTGACTCTGGCGCTGGGGATCAGCGTCTGGCTGCTGTCCGGTGCCCATCGCGAGTCGTTTGGCGCCCTCAGTCAGGGCCAGCTGCTCAAGCAGTACGTCTCCATTGTCAAACTGCTGGAGAGCAGCGAGCCGGAGTACCACAAGACCATCCTACGGGCGACGCGTAACACCAGCACCCGGGTCCATATTGACGACAGCAGCACCCTCAGTGCCCAGCCGGAAACCGACATGGATCGCCGCCTACAGGCCCGCCTGTTGGGCATGCTCGGTCCGCAATACCAAGGGCGGATCCGCGCCAGCATCGGCTATCGTTTCCAGTTACCAACGGAGAAACAGCTGCGGGAATATCAATTCTCGGAAGAAGAGCAACGGGGCCGCGGGCCGGATCGGGCCCGTCACATGACCGAGCGACAGCGGCGCATGCTGTTTGAACGCTCTATGGAGAAGGATCAACGCACCCGCCCACGGCTGGAATATTTGAGTATCTCCTTAAAAACCAAAGAGGATCGCTGGCTCAACTTTGACATGGTGGTGCCTAAGCCACCGGCACTGATCCCGCGGCAAACCTTGATCTTCCTGCTGCTGGCAGGCGGTGCACTGATGATCGCCCTGCTGTGGATGGTGCGACGGATCGCCACCCCAGTGAAAAGCCTTTCCACCGCGGCCAATCGAATGGGCCGAGGAGAAACCCTGCCGCCATTACAGGAGCAGGGGCCAGAGGAGATCCGCGAGCTCACCCGCGCCTTCAATCAGATGCAGGACAGGCAACAACGCTTCGTGTCCGATCGTACCCGCATGCTGGCGGCGTTCTCCCACGATCTGCGTACCCCGATCACCAGCCTGCGGCTGCGGGTGGAGATGATGGAGCCAAGCGAGCATCAACAACGGCTGCTGGACACACTGGATGAGATGCAGCAGATGAGCGAGGCCACACTGGCCTTTGTCCGCGACGGCTCCGACACCGAAGCCACCCGCCAGGTGGATCTGAATGCGCTGCTCGACAGCCTGTGTGATGATCTGGCCGAGCAAGGCAAAGCGGTCAGGTTTAGCGAGAGCGAACAATCGGCTGTGATCGCCTGCCGCCCGCTCAGCCTAAAGCGGGCGCTGCGCAATCTGATCGAAAACGCGGTGCAATACGGTGAACAAGCGGATGTGGCCATCACCGCAGACAATCAGACCGTCAAGATCACCATCCGAGATCAAGGCCCGGGGATCGCGCCGGACAAGATAGAGCAAGTGTTTGAGCCCTTCTTCCGACTGGAAAGTTCGCGTAATCGACATACCGGCGGCGTGGGCCTGGGGATGTCCATCGCCCGCAATATCCTGCGTAGCCATGGCGGCGACATTCAGTTGCAAAATCAACATCCGGGTTTGCTGATCACCCTCACTATCCCGAACCGCTAACGGCCATTAAGCCCGTCGCTGCAGATACGCGTGTCGCTGCTCGACGGGCAACTTCTCAATCGCATAGCGCAGCATCACCCGCGGCATCCGCCCAGCATGCTCATCGAGAAACCCCAACAGCGCCGCCTCATCTCGCTTACCCATCTCCCGCAGCATCCAGCCGACCGCCTTATGGATCAGATCGTGCGGATCGCTCAGCAGCGTCCGGGCCTGTGCCAAGATCGGCTCGCTCTGGCCAGCGCGGATCCCCGCCAGCGACGCCAGCACCGCCACCCGCCGATCCCACAGCCGGGGACTGCGCAGTAGCTGGGCCTGCTCAGCCACAAACTGACCGCGCAGTACCGGCTCACCGAGCAGGCGGGGCGCACTCCCATCGATCAGATCCCAGTTGTTCACCGCCGCCAATTGACTCAGATAGAACGCCGTCAGCGCATCGCGTCGCTCGGCCGACTTCGCCCGCTCATGCTGTAGCACCAGAATGAATAACCCGAGCTGGCGCACCTCGTGCCACTCACTGGCCAGCAGCACTTCGACCGTCGCCAGCGGCAGTTCGCGCTGTTGCCGCGACAGCTTGCGCACATTCGGCACCGTCACGCCGAGGAAGCGGTCTCCCTCGCCATAGCCGCCGGGCCGGGCTTGAAAATACTTGGGGTAAAAGTCGGCTTTGTCCGGATCAGACAACGCCTTGAGTTCATTAAGCAGCTTTTGAGCGGTGATCATATCTGGCCTGATTAAAGGAGATTCAGCGCCAACCTGGCAACCAGATCGCGTCGTCATTGAGCTCGCGCCAGTCGATACGGTATCGCTTGCGATTGATAATGGCTTCAATATGGCAGAGCACCACTACCCCGTCCTCATCGATCGTCACTTTAACCACCATAAAGTGCTTCTGCCAATCGATGGGTTCGACGCGTGTCCACTTGCTGGACAGCAGTTTTTTGGGGCTGAGCTTATGTCGCCTGCGCCGGCTCGGGCCAGGCTTGTTCGGGCTGAGAGCGGACATGCTGCTTCTACGCTTCACAGCCCGACAGTGGATCACCTACGCTTACAGCAGAGCCTTGATGTCCGCCGCGATGGACTCCGGCTTATCGGTCGGCGCGTAGCGCTTCACCACCTTTCCATCCCGATCCACCAGAAACTTGGTGAAATTCCATTTGATCCCCTTGCTGCCCAGCATTCCCGGCGCGGCCTTTTTCAGGTATTCGAACAGCGGATCCGCACCACTGCCGTTGACCTCCACCTTAGCCATCAGCGGAAAGGTCACGCCAAAGTTGAGCTGACAAAACTCACTGATCGCCGCGGCATCGCCCGGCTCCTGCTGACCAAACTGGTTGCAGGGAAAGCCCAGCACCACCAAGCCTTGCTCCTTGTATTGCTGATACACCCGCTCCAGCCCCTCATACTGCGGGGTAAAGCCGCATTTGCTGGCGGTATTGACGATCAACATCACCTTGCCCTGATACTCACTTAGGGACTGCGGTTGACCCGCATTGGTGCTCACTTCAAACGCGTAAATCGGGTTCATAACACTGACTCCTTGTTGGCCGAACCGACGGAACACAACGCTCTGCGAACCATCACCATAACCAGTTTCCACGCTGGACTCAAAGTGGTCGAACTCGGAGCGCTTTCATGCGTTTAAACGCTCGTTTGAGTGTTCTCTTGATCTTGCGCAAACAAAGGTTGAGTTTCAGTCATAAACATCTACGTAACATCTTCCGCCATGTTAAAACCATAACTGAGTGCTTCTGTCCCAAGACAATTTTGCGCTAAGGAAGGATGATAATGCGAGTTCACAAAAGCAAATTAACCGCCCTCGTTTTGATGGGCCTGTTGACCCTATCTGGCTGCGGAGATGATGGCAAAGATGGTGCCGATGGTGCCGATGGTGCTGTTGGGCCCCAGGGACCCGATGGCAGCCCAGGCCTACCCGCCGGCAGTTTTACCCAAAGTGCGGAGAACATTAACGAACTACAGTTTACCCTGGCACCAGAGAACATCGACCTGTCCGAGAATTTCCGTATTGAGTTTCAACTGGACGGTCAAAATCCCCTCGGCGAGGTCGTGCCTTTCGTCGGCTTGAATAGAGTCTCGATCTACGCCTCACACCTCACCCTCAACGACACTGATATTGGCGCGCCAACCGCTTGGGCCAGCCACAGCTACCTGAGTAACGAACAAACCGCCATGTACTGTGATATCGCCGGTGGCGAGATCACCGTACGCGGCACCACCTACCAAGCCTGTACCCTGACAGAGACAGAGCCCGGCTATTATGTCGGTACCTGGGAGCACGAGGGGAGCACGCCGCCGGTCTATCTCGAGGGCGATGACACCAACCTGACCCACCGTCTCTGGCTGCGCGGCTACAACATCGTCGACAGCACCGGCGAAGGCATTGACGACAAAGTCTTGTCCGAGCGACTCGACTACATCCCGGCCACCGGCGAGATCCTGACCGATTCTGGTCGCGATCTGGTGATGGACAGTGCCTGTCAGAATTGTCACGGCGGAGATGAGGGCTCGCCCATCGTTAACCTGCACGCTCACCACAATTACCAAAGTGTTGGTAATTGTGTGAACTGCCACAACACCTACTATGAAGCCACCGATGAGCAGATCGCAGAAGGCTGGAATGAAGGCAACTGGGATCTGACGGTATTGATCCACCGCCTGCATGCCGGCGCCCACATTGCCGATAGCCTCAGTGGCGAAGCGCTCGAGTATATGGGTGATATCCACTATCCGGGCGAGCTCAACAACTGCGTCGCCTGCCATGAAGGCAACACCGCCTGGGTCGACAACATCTACCGCGATGCCTGTGTCGCCTGCCACATCGAGACCGATCCCCGCACCGGCGAAAACCATGCAGATGTCGTGGTCGACAATGACGCGGATTGCGCCGTCTGTCATGGCGCCGGAGGTCTGCTGCCAGTGATGGCCAGTCACGAGATCGGCATTCGCGATACCTTGCGCGACGCCTTCTACGCCAAAGTGGATCCGGCCACCATCACGGTCGTCGCCAATGTTGACCCCACCTTGGTGGACGTCACCTTCGGCTTCAAGGCCTACCTCAATGGCGCAGCCTATACCGAAGATCTGGCAGCACTAGACTTTATTTCCGGCGATCAAAAGTGGCTGGTTAACTTCCAAGCCGACAGTGGCTATGCCTTGGCTTACAGTGCCTATGGCACCGGCTCTGCCCCGTTCCAGGAAGCCAGCTTTGATGGCACCCACTACCTCACCAGCACCACCGCGCCGGCCGAGATCGTCAGTGGCACCGGTGTGATCATCGGTGACGTACGACTCTGTGCCAAGGAGGGCGCGTTGGCTACCTGTGGCGCCGAAATTGATGACACCACCTCATTAGCAATGAAGTCCGAAGCGGTGTACTTCGATACAACCGATCCCACCAGCACCGATGTGGTCCTGTCTCGCTACGCCACCGAGGAAGGTGGAGTCGTGTCCATCGCCAAGTGCAACGATTGCCACGGCGATATCGCCTATGGCAAACGCGGCCATCACGGCGTCGACAAGATCGAGCAGTGCGTCCATTGCCACAATGAAAATGTTATCTCTTTCAGAGGCAGCAGCCGGGATCTTGGCCTGAATTCCCACAAGTTCCACGCGAATCACAGCGATTATGTGGATGATGGGGAAACTGGGATCCACTATCCCAACCTGCTCACCGACTGTGCGGCATGCCATGTCAGTGACGAATGGTTCGATGGCAGCGGTGCGTTGCAGTCTGGTAAAACCGGCTTCCGCGTCAGTCTGGATCTGGATAACGTCGATCGGGTCAGCCCCATCGCCACCACCTGCCTGACCTGTCATACCAGCGAGGCGGTCGCCGCCCACGCCGCCAGCCAAGGTGCCATCATTGACCCGGCCAACGCCGTACCGAACCCGCCGGTCGAAAGCTGCGCCGTGTGTCACGACGGAGTTCACAGCTTCTAACCTGACCCGCGGATAAACCGCTCTACATAAAGAGGGGGGAGATCTTAATCTCCCCCCTCTTCTTTATCTGCTGCTCAACCCGCCCGAGCCGCCGCATCTGGGCGGGCAAGATAACTGCGCGATCAATTACCTCGGCCAACGCCCTGTTGCCAGAACTGCTGAGACAGCTGCGACTGCTTGGAAGCCAGTCGTGACATATCCTCACCCCGCTTCGCCGTCTCCGCTGCTTGATCCAAGCTGCACTGGGCCAGATCACTGATGGTTTGAATGGCCTGACTGATGTCCTGGGTCACCACCCGCTGCTGGCTCATGGCCGCGGCGATCTGCTCACTCA
Organism: Ferrimonas pelagia; assembly: GCF_039543565.1. Lineage (NCBI taxonomy): Bacteria > Pseudomonadati > Pseudomonadota > Gammaproteobacteria > Alteromonadales > Ferrimonadaceae > Ferrimonas > Ferrimonas pelagia. The sequence continues at coordinate 87,061 of NZ_BAABJZ010000105.1, forward strand.
TCTGATTGATCCGATCGATCGCCTCGCGCAGCGAAGCAAACGCCTCATCGACCCGGCGGGTCAGGATCACCGTCTGCGATGCGGCCTGCTCACCTTCGCGCATGGCCACGCTGGCCGCCCGACTGGAGCCCTGGAACTGCTTGACGATCCCCTCGATCTGCACAGTGGAATCCGCCGTGCGCTGCGCCAAGGTGCGCACCTCGTCGGCCACGACGGCAAAGCCGCGGCCCTGCTCGCCGGCCCGCGCCGCCTCGATGGCGGCATTGAGCGCCAGCAGGTTGGTTTGATCGGCAATGCCGCGGATCACATCCAACACCTCGGCGATCGCACCGCTGTCCTGCTCGATGGTCACCACATCACCGGCGATCCGCGCCACATCCTGGCTTAAGGTTTCGATCGCCGTGGTCACCTGCGCCAAGATCTCACTGCCCTGATCGGCGGTCTCTACGCTGTCACGCAAAGCCTGAGCCACACCGGTCGCATTGTCGGCCACCTCATTAAAGCTGACGCTCATCTCCTCCACTGCGGTCGCCGCCGCCGCCGTTTGTTGGCTCTGCTCCTGCGCCCGCTGCTGGGTGTCCACCACCGTCGTGCTCAGCTCCCGCCCCATGGTGCACAGATCACCGGCCGAATCCGCCATTCGTCCGACGACGCCACCGAGCTCGGTCGACAGAAAGTCCAGGGTCAATCCGATCTGCCCCAACTCATCCTGACGGCCACTGAACACCGCACGGGCAATGGGATCGTCGATCACCGCCTCGCTACGCGCCACCAGAGCACGAAACGGTTGCAACAACCACCACAGCAGCGCCAAGGTCGCCGCCAAACCAAGCCCCGTCCCCAACAAGGGTTGCCACAGCGCCAAAAGTGCCGTCAATAAGCCGCCCCCGGTCGCCGCCAGCAGCAATCGATTGGCGAACCCCAGCCGGGCGGGCCGCAGCGACTTCGGCTGCTTGCCGGCCTTTAACGCGCCATAGACCGCTTCCGCTTGCTCGACATGCTGCGGGTTGGCCTTGCGCCGCACCGACTGGTACTCATGGATCTTACCCTCCTCGTACACCGGAGTGACATAGGCATTGACCCAATAATGATCGCCATTTTTGGCGCGATTTTTAACGATGCCAAACCAGGGATTGCCCTGCTGGATCTGGCCCCACATCGCCGCAAAGGCCTGCTCCGGCATGTCGGGGTGACGCACTATATTGTGAGGCTGGCGCCGCAGCTCTTGATAGCTGTACTGACAGATCTGACTGAATCCGCTGTTGGCATATTTAATGTTGCCCTTCAGATCGGTGGTGGACAGCAAGATAACGTCGTCGGCAAAGGGGGTTTCCCGTCCCGTGACAGGCTGGTTGTTGCGCATGGCTCAGCTCCAAAACGGCGATGTGTCGCGCTATGGTGCCAGTGCCAATATCAGGACGCATAGCGCTGGATCACAGCGGCGCAAGTTTTTGAATTTATTTTGATTTAGATCAGTTGCCAGCGTGTGAGCAAGCCCTCATGACAGCAGACAAACAAAAGGGAGCCGTCCCTGGCTCCCTTTTTTACCTATCGACTCAGCGTGGTTTAGCGATCAGTGCGTTGGCACCCATCTTCGACACTGCAAAGCCCATCAATACCGAACGTGGCATACAACTGAACCACGTCGTTCCAGGCGTCCGCCCCCAACGCATTCACGATGTAGTGCTCGACGTCATTGCGCAGGCTGTCAGCGAAGAAGCTAGCGCTGAACAGCGCCTGATGCAGTGAGGACATCTTAGATCCGGTCAGGTAAGACACGGAGTCGCTCTGTTCGTCGTACTGATACTCATACAGACTGTACCAACCGGCCGCGTTGGCGATCGCTGGCAGCTGCGTCTGCAACTGGCTTAGCTGATCCACCGCATCCATCGGTGCCAACAGGCCGTACAGCGCGCTGGCATAGGGCGCGCCAATGGCCGTCTGATTGGAGTCACCGTGCTGATAATAGCTTTGCGATACGCTGTCCAGACCGTAGACCGTGGCTTTGCCAAACTTGTCAAAGCTGTCAGAGAGCAGGGGGATCCCATACTCAGCCGCATACTCAACATGCAGCCCGGCAAAATTCTCAAACGGACTGAAGTCGGTGATCAGCTGGGCCTCATCAAACCACAGGCCCGGTACCATCGCGTCGGCAAATCCGCCATTGGGCGTCACCAGAGACGTCAGCGACTCACCACCATCAGTGGCGATCTGTGTCCCCCAAGTGGTCATGCCGGTAAACGCCTGTGCTGGGATCTCACCGCCGCTCAGCAACACCGCCCACAAGGCACCAAGTCGCTGGTTAGTGGCTTGATTATCCGCCAGCGCCGGCAGGTAATCATTGGTTTGATAATCCCAGCCCTGACGCAGTAGGCCGCTGTCGTTTTCTTCAACGTCATACAGCTTGTGCCAACCGGGCACCGTCGCCAGGATCAACCGGTGAGCGCGCTGAGCAAGCTCAGCTAACTCGGCGTCCTCATGCTGCCAATAGGCCCCCGCCAACGCGGCCAAACTGGACAGGATCTGACCATTGTCTCCTACTGTCACCTTGCCAGCATTGCGCTTGCTGTCATCTTTGGGGCTGACCAGATAGCGGTTCTCATACTCATAATCACTAAGGAACAAGCCGCCGAACCTGCCCGCTTCTTCCAGTTTGAACAAAGCCTCACTCAGACGACGACGGGCGACGCTATCACCGCTCCGCTCCATCTCAGTCAGGATGTTCAGATACAGCGCAATGGCCGTGGTATTGGCGTTGTTATCGACCACATAGGTGTCGTGGAAATACACGTTCATGGTGTCAACTGGCAGTTGATTGTAGAAATCCACCGCCACCATATCGGCAAAAAATTGCAGGTTGTTTTGTACCTGCTCTTTAAAGCCGATGGGGTAGTACTGCTCGCCAATGGCGATTTTAGTCAGTGCCGGCTTGCTGTCCACCTTGCGGTCATCGTCGTCCGAGCAACCGGTCAGCAACACTGCTGCGGTGGTCAAAGCCACCAGAGTTTTCTTTGTAGACACGAAGTCACCTCTAAATTCGTTGTGCTTTGGGTTGCCAATCAATCGACCGGATGGAACATCCACATGGACGCATTTTGCTGACCACCACGTCCTCCGTTGTTGCTCGACTTATACTCTTCGGCCACGATCAGGATCCCGTCATTGCGCACCACGATCTCCTGCGGAGAGGTGATCTGATCCCAATCACATCGATATTGGTGGTCTGCAAAGGGCAGGTCGCCGCCCATGATCACCGGTTCAATCCGTGTGACTTCATAGCCCTCTTGCACGGGCATTCGATAGATCCCGCCGCACTTGGCATTGCTGTAGTCCAGACGGATATCGCCGCTAGGCGCGGAGCCGGTCGGCTTATGGGAGGCGTCAAGTGCCTGCGCCATCGAGCCAAAAAACTCAGGAATGGCAAAATAGAGATACGCCACCTCAACGTCGTCGGATAGGCCCGTCCCTTCGATGGCTTTCTCCACCCTAGCCAGGTTGGCGGTCAATCCGGATAGGTTGTACCACTCGGCGGTGGCACCTTGAGCTATAGCCGCTTGCCGGCTTTCCAAGAAGGCAACGCGATCGTCCATCGGCTCGCTGGCGGTGGTGGCGTTACCCCCCTCCTCTACACTCGGGTAGCTGTGGCCATCGGCGGGACGCCCGGCGTCCACCCAGCGAGACCAGGCTTTAACATCTTCCAGAGTCAGGTAGCTGGATTGTTCATCGACAAAATCGGCTAGGCCGATGCCATCAAAGTCACTGATCCAAGCCTCCACCTGAGCACTACTGGTATGGCCCAGTTCGATCCACTCAAGCTCAAACTCAACCCGCTCTGGGTGGTCCAGATAGGTATCAGAATCCTGGTTCACTTTCGCTGCGAACAGGGTTCCCTCGCTGAGATGCTCAGGCGCATCGGCGACAAAACGGTACAGGACGCCATCTTCGGTGCGCTGTGACAGGTAAACGGTTTGACGATCCGGCATGATCACCGCGCTGTGCTGCTCAAAGCGGCCCATGGCAAAGTGTTTTACGACCGTCGGGATCTCCAGTGTAGGCTCAGTGATCTCCACCTGATAGCCATAGCGGTAGGGATTGGGGAATCGATCATCCTGCTGTACAGCCTGCAGGGCCGCCACATAGGGATCGTCTGCCACCAGCCCATCGGTGGATTGGTTCCAGGTGGCAGAACTGGTGCTCTTACTGGTGCTCATCACCACACTGTTTTCGGCAAACAGCGGTGTCTGCCAAGGGGTCATCTGACTGGCGGCTATCCCGGCTGTGCCTTGCAGCGCCTGCAGATCAAAGAATTCGCTACCGGCCACATCCCAGCTTTGCACCACAGGCACGTCGCAATTGGCAACCACGCCTTCTTCACACTCTACCGGGGGCAGTTCTGGGGCGGTTGCTGCCCGTGCGATCTGAGTACGGGTAAAACCGCCGGGGAAGGTGTCCCAGAAAGAGAACAGGTAACCCTCGGTACCCTCTGGATTGCTGGCAACAAATCGGTTGCCGACTGGACGTTGGCTCAATGACTCCAGCACGCCAGTGTTAAGGTTGGACTCCTGCAGATGCTCGATCGCTCCAAAGCCCAAATGGGCATCATCACCGTCGGCTTTCAGTAGGTAGTGATATTCGCGCTGGATCAGCGCGTCAGTCTCATCTCCCGCACCATGAGCGATGCGGATCCGGTGGTTGGCATAAGCGTCGGTGCCGCGCTCCACCGAACGAAAACGGTGCACCACGACGTCATCAATGGACTCGCCATACAGGCCGCCGATTAAAGCTTGTTTATAAAAACCGCCATAACCGCCGTTTGCCCCCATGTTTCCGTACTCTTCATACCCACGGGTAGCAAAGAACAGCTCACCATCACGGATTTCCAAACCGCTAAACCCAATACCAAGGGGCGCAGTAGCCAGGCGCATCAAAGCGCCCGGACCTTCCGGCGGACGGGGCAGACCGGTTTCGCAGTCGTACAGGAGTTTATTACAATCCTGCGGTTTTTCCGGCAGCTCAATGCAACTCGGCCCGTCACACTCGACGTGCTGGCGCGCATCTCCACCGCAGCCAACCAATGCTACGCTCATCGCCGTTGCTAACAGCGATAGCTGATACTTTCTCATACCAACCTCTACAAGTTATTTCGTACCTTTTATATAAGGACGAAATTATTATTTTATTGCTCTGTTATCGGCGGAGCGTTTTCTTGTTGAGTTCAATGTAATGAGTATCTAAGGCTGTTCTTCTCTTATAACTTACCCCCAGAATGTAAATTAATGTCTTACAACATAGCAAGCCAGACCTAAGGTTAATCTGCCCCCCGATTCTACGTAATGTGAGCGCCATCACCCAGCTCGCACCACCAGGGTGAGACAGATCACCACTCATCACCACAGAGTGACGCTGAATGACGCTTACTTATACAGCCGTAACAAATCGTCATCCTGACAACCCATTGAGCGGAGTTCGTGAGTACATTCTGAATATTTACAATGTAAATGTTGTTCAACCTCATTGTCATAGCATTGGTCAATGACCTTATGTAATCTGGCATTGAGTCAGCTTGGTCTGTACTTAAACACGTTATCGGCACAGTGTTTTTTTGAGTTATAGAGGAATAAACCCCTCTCCAATGTAAAGAAAGGTCATGAAATGTCTTCATGATCGATTTTATTTAAGGTTGGGACGAAACTGCCATAAAAATAAAAACTGGCAGTTGAACATTTGCTGTGGTGCCCAGGGTTAGTGCACCACTAAAGCGATATATCGAGGTGTTTAATGCAGTTCCCTGCTTCTAAACTGTCTCCCATTGCTGCCTTCCTGGTAGTAATGTTTCAAGGCGGCGGATTGGCTTATGCGGCGGAGGCGGATGCTTCCACCGATAAGGTAGATGAAGACATTGAAGTGATCCGTGTCACTGGCACCCGCGCCAGTCTAGCGGATGCCATCAATGAAAAACGTTTCAGTGACGCACAGATCGACGTGATCTCCGCCGAAGACATCGGCGTCATGCCCGATGCCGACATCGGCGACTCGCTCGAGCGGGTGTCCGGTGTACAGATCGACCGCAGCGAAGGCGGTACCGCCCGTGAGGTTAATATCCGCGGCATGCCAGGTTACTTCACCAAGACCCTGTACAATGGCCGCACCATTACCACGGCATTGAACCCCAACCGTAACTTCTCCTACGACATCATGCCGTCGGCCTTTATCTCCCGCGTGTCCGTGCAGAAAAGTACCTCGGCCGATCTGGAAGAGGGCGGGATCTCCGGCACAGTGAACATGCAGAGCCACCGCGCACTGGATCGCAAGCAGGCCCAGACCCGTGTGATCGGTCGGACCACCTATCAGGGCAACTCCGGTGAGCCCGGGGTCGATCTCTCTTTCATTCATACCAATCCGATCATTGAAGATACCCTGGGGATAGCGTTCGGCCTGAACTATATGGATCAGACTAACGCCTCGCAGAAAATCGAAAACAACCCACTGGGCACAGGTCGTTACTACTACAACACCAACCCGGACAACCCGGAAGATGGTGAGAAGATGAACGCCTACGGCACCAGCCAAACCCGGGCTGTGTTGCAGGATAACGTACGGGAACGTGCGGCAGGCTTCATCAATATGCAATGGAACCCGAGTGATAACCTATCACTGTGGGCAGAGTCGCTGTACACCAATTACAAATCCTCCGAGCACCGTCAGCGCCACGTGTTTAACCTGCAAAATGAAGACATCACCAATTGGGATGGCTATACGGTGGGGGACACCACCTATGTGACCAGTGCGGATTTTGAGGGGGTGCGTAACTGGGTTGAGGATGGACCCATCTCCAAAGACACCAACATCTTCCTCAACACCTTAGAAGCCACATACACCGTCGGCGACTGGACCTTTGATGCCGGGCTAAGCAGCTCACGCTCCGATCAAGATTGGGACAACATGATGTTGCTCACCGATCTCGACGCCATGGACATGACCTTTGACTGGGGCACGGCGGGCAACGGCGATCCGGTTCGCTACACCTACAACACCGCAGGAATGGCGGAGTACCTGTCCAATCCGGGCAGCTATGGCCGCTACGATCCCAACGTCAATAACTCGGGCCTACGCCTAGCCGGACCGCAATTGGGCAGTACCCAAGAAACCAACGCCAGCTCGGTCAATCTGGACATTACCCACGACTTCTATCGTGACTATGGCCTGCTCGCCGTTAACAAGATCCGCTTTGGCTTTAGCTATGCCCGCGAGGAGTCGTTGACCTCCAAGCACAGTTTGCACGCCCAGATGGATCATGAACAAGTCTTGGGCTTGCTTGCGGCCAACGGTTACGATGAAAGCCTGATCCGCTTTATCACTGCCCAGCCCGGTAGCGGTGGCTGGTTTAACAGCTTGAACCAGGGTGGCACGCCATACAACTACCTGACCCCGGATGCCATACATTTTCGCGATCACATTAGCGTCTACGATGTGCGTGACTACGCCTCCAACATCACCCTGGCAAACGGCAACAAGATGTATCAGAACGAGGTCAGTAACCTGATTGAGGATAACTTCGCGGCCTACCTGCGAACCGATTTCTCTCTCGGCTACGACATGAGCGGTAACATGGGCGTGCGTTTCATCCACACCGACCAGTTACAGCAGGGGGTCGGCGCCGACTTGACCCAAGGGTTGGTTGAGGACCGCGATGGTTCCTTGATCCTGCGCTCCGCCACCGATCAGTTCGTCGATCGCGAGCACCAATACTGGTGGGTGCTGCCCAGCATGAACCTACGTTATTCGCTGCGTGACGACATGACCTTGCGTTTTGGCTACGGCCGCTCACTGTCGCGCCCCAACAAGAACGATCTGAACCTCAACACCAACTTCAACTTCAACGACGGTTCGCCGCGCCTGAACACGACAGATCCGGACTTGATGCCCTTTACCGCCGACAATATCGATGTCAGCTGGGAGTGGTACTACAATCCGGAATCCATGTTGGCCGCCGCCTACTTCTACAAGGACGTAGATAGCCTGATCCACCGTAAGGAGCAGGACATCAGCATGGATGTCTTCAACAGCTCGGGTGCCTTCCTCCGCTCCGAAAACGTCACCTTGATTGGGCCAACCAACGGCGACGGTGTGGTGCTGCAAGGCTTCGAGGTGGCTTACCGGACGCCATTTACCTTCCTGCCGGGCCTGCTCAGCAATATGGGGATGGACGCCAACTACACCTTCACGGAGAACTCCAATCAGGAGGTGTTGACGGCGGCCTCTCGCCACAACGCCAATATGTCGCTGTACTACTCGGTACGTAAGTTTGATGTGCGCGCCTCGTTCAGCTATCGCTCCGAGCGTCTTAATGACATCTACGAGATGTGGGATCAGGCCAACAACAACCAGGCGGACAAGCCAGCGACCTACTCACCAGCGTCGCAGCGCCTGACCGTCAACATGTCCTACCGCCCAACCCCGAAACTGCGCTTCAACCTGGGCCTGAGTAACGTCACGGATGCGGGCAGCGGCAAGTACGCCGAGGGTGGCTGGGGCCAAAACTATAACGACTTTGGCCGCACCATCAGTGCTGGCGTCACCGTCAACTTGTAACAATGTAGGGCTTATTGCGATGAAACAATTTCAACTTTCCCTGGTTGCCGTGGCCGCGTCCCTTGCATTGACCGGCTGCTGGAACAGTGAACAAACACAACACGCACCCGAGCCTCCTGCGGAGGCGCCGGTATTCCCTTTACCGGCCCCCCAGGGCACCTTGATGCGCTTTGCCACCGCGCCTTTGGCGGCGGATCTGACCGGTTTGATCCTGCTGGACGATGGCACCTTGCAATTTAATGTACGTCACCCAGGTGGCAACAACGGCACGGTCGATGATCGCTATAAAAAGGCCTCGGTCGGCGTACTGGCAGGCAGCAATGTCTACGCCACCGAAGCGAATAAAGCGGATGAGATCCCGGTACCGCCAAACGCCAGCACGCGTCAGCGCGTGCTCGGGGTCGACAGTGAGTATCAGTTTATCGGCGTCGAAGGCCAGGAGGGTCTGGGCGTGATTGATGGCCTGCTTAACAACGCCATGACCCAGCCGATGGACAGCAACCAGCCCAACTTCAGCGGCCTGTTGAGTACAGGCGAAGACAGCGCCGTGATCGTCACCAGTTGGGGCACGGTGCCCGGCGGGATCAGCCGCATCGAGGTGGTGCGTAACGCCGAGGGTGGCTGGGATCCGGTCGACACTGAGCAGGTGGACCTGACCGGGCTGCGTGGCGGCCTGACGGCCGCCACCGGCATTGGTGTGATGACCCCTTGGGGCACACCGCTGATCGCCGAAACCGAAGCGATCGAAACCGCCCGTAACGCCACCACCTTCTTTGAATGGAACCAGCCGGACCCGGAAGACCCCGGTCGCGCCCTGTTGGATCTGGCCGCCAAGATGGATCATGCCTTGGGCGATGGAGTATTCCCGAACCCGTATGACTACGGTTATATGATGGAGGTGCTCGACCCCAATGGCGACTTTGAAGTCATTCGCCGCTATGCGATGGGTCGGGTCGAGTACGACCGAGCCATTGTCATGCCGGACAATCGCACCCTTTACCTGTCGCAAAACGCCGCGGGCGGCGCGTTCTATAAGTTTGTTGCGCACACCGCGGGCGATCTGTCCGAAGGCACCCTGTCCGTCGGTAAGGTGACCCAGGAAGAGGGCAAATGGTTCGCCCACCCGGCGGTCACCAGCTTTGACATCGACTGGGTCGAACTGGGCAGCGCCTCGGAAGCGGAGGTATTGGGTTGGGTCAGTGACTTCGATGGCATCGACATGAGCCACTTTGTCGATGGCCAAAGCAGCTACCTGACCGATGCCGATGTGGTGGCCTGGGCCAATGGCGACGCTAATTACCCCAGCATCGCCGAAGGCGGTAACCCGGTCACCGCAGGCTTGCCGATGGATGATCGTGTGGTGTTCCTAGAGACTCGCCAGGCCGGTCAGCTTGCTGGTGGCACGGTGGATTGGACCCACATCACTGGCTTTGCCCATAACTATGCGCGCACCGAGAAAGCCCTGGTGGGGACTGGTGATTTGGCCGAAGACGTGACCGAGGCCTTCGCGTACTTCTCCATTCCGCGCTTCGAACAGCACATGTTGTGGAACTTTGGCGATATCTTCCTTGCCGGTGACAACGGCCCTTGTGGCGGTGTCTACCAGATGAAGATCGAAGAGGGTTACGATATCCGCCGCATCGAGCCGGTGCTGATGGGCGGCGATTATCCGGCGTCCACCACCCATGATCGCTGCGATGGAGAACGGGTGTCCCAGCCAGGCGAGATCCTAGTGATGGACGACGGTCGCCTGTTGATCTCCGAAGAGTACGAGGTTCAAGGGAACGGCGGCCAGCTCAACTCCTCCATCTGGCTATGGGATCCGCTGCGCGAAGACGACTCCGGCACCGAGGAGCCTGAGGAGTAATGCCCATTAGCGGTTCAATGGATTGAACCCAATGAAAACCCCCGCAGCGTGCTGCGGGGGTTTTGTTTTATCCGTCGCCTGAGTTCAACGGCTCACTCTTCGGGCCGTGAGCGCACCTACCTCCAGAATAAAAATGCCGATCCGCAGAGCGGATCGGCATGACCCAAAGGATCGCTTTCGCCTAGATTCTGCGCTTAGCTTCAGACGCCGGGGCGCACACCCAAAGCATGGCAGATGGCGTAAGACATCTCGGCCCGGTTGAGCGTATAGAAGTGGAAATCGTTGACCCCCTCTTTGGCCAATACCTTGGCCATCTCAATCGCCACGTTAGCCCCCACCAGCTTACGGGTGGCGGGATCATCATCCAGGCCATCAAACATGTGATGCAGCCAGTTTGGCACGCGGATCTTGGCAAAATCGGAGAACTTCAGCAGTTGCTGATAGTTGGTGACCGGCAAAATGCCCGGCACGATCTCCACATCGATCCCCGCCGCGGCGCAGCGATCGCGATAGCGCAGGTAGGCATCGATATCGAAGAAGAACTGGCTGATGGCCCGGTTTGCACCGGCATCCACCTTGCGCTTCAGGTTGACCAGATCCGACTGAGCCGAGGTGGCCTCCGGGTGAACTTCCGGATAGGCCGCTACCGAGATCTCAAAGTCATGCTCCTCTTTGAGCAGCTTGACCAGATCGGCTGCGTAGCGATTTGGATTGGGCTGCCCCGCCGGCACATCGCCGCGCAGTGCGACGATATGACGCACACCCTGTGCCCAATACTGACGCGCCAGCTCACGCAGCTCATCGTTGCTGGCGTCCACCAAGGTCAGGTGCGGCGCTGCCTGCAGCTCGGTCTCGGCGTGAATACGCTCAATCACTTTATGGGTGCGATCGCGTACGCCGGAGTTGGCGCCGTAGGTCACCGAAACAAACTTAGGCTTGAGTGGTGCCAACCGCTCGATAGAGCCCCACAAGGTCTCCTCCATCGCCGGACTGTTGGGCGGGAAAAACTCGAAGGACACATTGATGTCTTTCAGAGAGCTGAGGCGCTCGTTTAATGCTTCGACTTGCTGGGCGTGATGAAATGCCATGAAAATTCTACTCCCTGAAAAATTAATGCAATAGGCGACGACAGATCGCCACCAGATCCGATTGCACCGCGGCGGCCGTAACTTCACGTCCCGCCCCCGGCCCTTGGATCACTAAACCGTTGGGGTAATGCTCGCTGCGCAGCAGAAACTGGTTATCACCTGGCGGCAGACTGGCGAAGGGGTGATCGGGGCGAACCGACTCCAGCCCCACTTTGGCTTGCAGCGTATCGCCCTCGATGGCCAGCGCGGCGGTGTAGCGCAAGGCTTGTCCCTGCGCCTGCGCGCGCGCCAATGCCTGGGCCATTGGGCCATCCAACTCAGCGATCCGCTCAATAAACTCGGCGGTACTGCACTGGCTCAGCGCGGCTGGGATCAACGACTCCAGCCCCACCTCGGACAACTCCAGCTTCAGCCCCAGCTCACGCGCCAAGATCAGCAATTTACGCTGCATGTCGACACCGCCGAGATCCTCGCGCGGATCCGGCTCGGTAAAGCCCTTCTCTTTAGCCTCCAGCACCAGCTGGGAAAACGGCCGCTCGCCATCAAAGTGATGGAACAGCCAGCTCAAGGTGCCGGAGAACACGCCGTCGATGCTGCGCAGGCGATCGCCACCGCGCTTAAGATCGTCAATGGCATAAAATACAGGAAGGCCGGCGCCCACCGTGGCGTTATAGCGCCAGTACAGATGGCGCTGGGCTAGGTGCTGTTTCAGTTGATCATAATCGCGCTGCAGGCCCGATCCAGCCTGTTTATTGGCAGAGATCAAATGGATCCCCTGCTCCAGCAGCAGGGGGTAGGCCGCGGCCAGCTCGGCACTGGCGGTGATATCCAGCAGCAACAACTCATCGTAAGGCCAAGCGCTGGCCTGCTCGATGATCTCGCTCAAACGATAGTCCTGCGCCTCGGCCTCAAAGCGTGCACGCCAATCCGCCGGGGCGATCCCCTCCGGTGCCAACAGTGCCTGCGCTTTACCCAGCACGGCCACGAGGGAGAGCTCGGCCTCCAGCTCATCGCTGATCTGACGCTGATAGTCGGCAAACTGCGCCAACCAGGCCGCGCCGATATTGCCCTTGCCCGCCACGATCACGCCGATCTGCTTAAGCGGCCCGGCGCAGCGGCGATGCACCCGCGCAGTCAGATCCGCCACCTGTGCGCTCGGCACCAGGGTGATCAACGCCAAAGGCTCACGGCGTAACGGCCAAGCCTTGCGCCCCAGCAGCCGGGAGAAAGCCCCCGCCAAGCGGGGGGCATGCCGGCTGATCAAGGCCACCAGACCCAGCCCCCGCTCGGTGCGAACCGAGCCGCCAAACTCCTCCACCAGCGCCACCTGCGCCTCCTCCGCCAGCTCCTCACTGATCACCAAGGCGCCCAGATCCGGATAACACACCAAGGGCATCAACCCATGCGCATCCAGGTAGGCTTGGGCTTGCTTGACGTGATCGCTGTACAACACCACCACCTTATCCAGGCTGGTGATCACCGGCTCCGCCTTGGCCCCTTGCGCCAGGATCCGGGTATAGGGCTGCTCCGGGGTGTAGCTGGAGCGTACGTTCAGCGCCATGGCATGCTGTCGCAGCGGCTGCAGGGTACGCGCATGCAGCACCGGCGAGCCCAGACGAGCGAGGCTGTCCGCCTCCGCCAGCGACAACTCCGCCTGCAAACGCGCGTCTTGCAACCGATTCGGATCGGCATTGAACACCCCCTGAACATCGGTCCAGATGGTGGCCTGCTCGACTTGCGCCAATGCGCCGATCACCGTGGCGCTGTAATCCGAGCCGTTACGGCCCAGCAGCACACTCTGACCCGTTGCATCCACCGCAACAAACCCGGTGATGACGATACGGGTGTCCGGCCAGTCACGCAGACAGGTCTCGAGACTTTCCCGGCTGGCCTCATAGTTGGGACAGCGGTCTTCACCGACGGTTAAAAATCGGCGCGCGTCCAACTCCTTCGCCTTCACCCCGAGCTGCTGTAACAGCGTAGCCAACAGCCGTGCAGACCAAAGCTCACCCAGTGACTGGATCTCGGCACTGTGCGTGGCCGGTGCCACCAGCCAATCGCGCAGACGAACCAGATCGGCGCTGAGCTCAAGCTGCACCGCCCCCGCCTCCGGGCCCAATAACAATTTCTGGATCAATTGGCTTTGATACTGCTCCAGCTCCGCCAGCTCGGTCGCCAGCTCCTGCCCCTTACGCGCCCGGCGGATCAGGCCGATCAACCGGTTGGTGGTCTTGCCGGCGGCAGACACCACCACCAGATCATCGCTGTTGCCCTGGGTCAGCAGGATATGCGCCACACGGCGGTAGCAATCGGCATCCGCCAGGCTGCTGCCGCCAAACTTATGTAAGATCCGACGTGTCATCACTGGGTTCCTTATCCTAATGCCTGTTGCAGATCGGCCAACAGATCGCGGGGATCCTCGATCCCCACCGAGATCCGCAACAGGGTCTCAGCGATCCCAGCGGTGGCCTGCGCCTCCGGTGCCATGGCGCGGTGGGTCATGGTGCCGGGATGGCAGATCAGCGACTCCACTCCGCCCAGACTCTCCGCCACGCTGAACACCTGCAGGCGATCGAGCAAGGCGCGTACCTCGGCCTCGCCGCCCTCTAATTCAAAACTCAGCATGGCGCCAAACCCAGCCTGCTGGCGTCGAGCCAGCGCATGCTGTGGGTGATCGGCCAGCCCGGGGTAATGCACCGCCTTCACACTCGGGTGCTCAACCAACAACTCAACCACCGCCTTAGCATTGCGTTCATGTTGCTGCATCCGCAACGGCAAGGTGCGTAGGCCACGCAGGGTCAAATAGCTGTCGAGCGCGCCGCCGGTAAGGCCGAGGCAATTGGCCCACCAGTCCAGTTGCTCCACCAATTCGGCGGTGTTGGCCACCACCGCGCCGCCCACCACATCTGAGTGGCCGTTGATGTACTTGGTGGTGGAGTGGATAACAATGTCTGCACCCAAGGCCAGTGGCTGCTGCAGTACGGGAGATAAGAAGGTGTTGTCGACCACCACCAAGGCTTGTTTGGCTTTCGCCTTGGTCGCGATGGCCGCGATATCCACCAGACGCAACAGAGGATTGGACGGGGTTTCCAGCCACACCATCTTCGGGTTTTGTGCCAGCGCCGTATCCAGCGCGGCCTCATCGGTTTGATCCACCACCAGCAGTTCAAACTGACCCTTGGCCGCCAGCGACGTGAATAAGCGGTAGCTGCCGCCATAACAGTCATGGGGCACCAGGATCAGATCCCCCGCCTGCAACAAGGCCACCGCGGTGCTGATCGCCGCCATGCCGGTCGCCGTCACCACCGCGCCAGCTCCCCCCTCCAACTGAGCCAGCGCGTTCGCCAGCGTGCCGCGAGTCGGGTTGCCACTGCGGGCATAGTCGTACTGCCGGGGTTGGCCGAAGGCCTCAAAGGTATAACTGGTCGACAGGTAGATCGGGGGCACAACCGCACCATGCTGGGTGTCACTTTCTATCCCTTCACGGGCGGCGATGGTAGCGAACTGGCGCTGAGTCATCGAATGCATCCTCCAGACTGACGCAACAAAACGATTTTGTGATGGTTCATTAACTTAAACCGCCACAGTTCGGGCGTCAAGACGTTTAGCCGTCTAAACGTTTACAGGTTAAGACGGCAATCATTGACTCTCTCGGGCATGGGTTTAAAATTGGCCCCGTTATCAAGACTTATAGGTGCATCGATGAGTATCGAGTGGAACGGCGAATACATCAGCCCGTACGCAGAACACGGCAAGAAGAACGAACAGGTCAAGAAGATCACAGTGTCCATTCCGCTCAAGGTTCTGAAGATCCTCACCGACGAACGCACCCGTCGTCAGGTCAACAACCTGCGTCATGCCACCAACAGTGAGCTGCTGTGTGAGGCCTTCCTGCACGCGTATACCGGCCAGCCGCTGCCCGGCGATGATGATCTGCGCAAGGATCGCCCGGACAACGTCCCCGCCGCCGCGCGCGAAATGATGTTGGCGCTGGGGATCGACCCGGACCAGTTAGACGACTGAATGTCGTCACCAGGACAAAAAGCCTGCAGTCCGCAGGCTTTTTAGCGTAAAAAAGGCCCTCTCCATGAACCCAGTTCCAGGCATCGAGCTCCTTTTGGTCTGGCTGATCGTCTTCGCCGGTGCCATCGTACAGAGCGCGGTGGGGTTTGGCTTGGCCGTGGTGGTGGCGCCGCTGCTGTATCTGATCGATCCAGCTTGGGTACCGGGCCCCATCATCATGATGGGGTTGCTGATCTCGCTGTTTACCCTGCGTCGTATAGGGATCCGCCTAGAGATGGGCATATTGACACCCGCCCTGATCGGACGCATTCCCGGCGGTATTCTGGGCACCTGGTTGCTGGTTGTCGCGTCGACCCAGTGGCTCGGACTGGGGATCGGCATCATTGTACTCAGCGCCGTCTTTCTCACCCTCGCCAAGTGGCGCGTGCCGTTGACCAACGCCAACCTGTTTGGCGCCGGCTTTGTTTCCGGGATCTTTGCCGCCATCGCCGCCATCGGTGGGCCCCCGCTGGCGCTGCTGCTCAACAACAATCAATCCGCTGCCCAGATGCGCCACACCCTATCCGGCTTCTTCGTCTTCAGTGCCGCTCTATCTCTAGTGCTGCTGGCCATCGCCGGTAAGTTTGGCACCTCTGAGTTAGTACGCGGCGGGCTGTTGATCCCCCCTGCCTTGCTGGGCTTCTGGTTGGGCGACAAGATCGTCCAGCGGGTCGAGCCGGAGCAACTCAAGCACGCCACCCTGCTGCTTTGTGGTTTGGCCGGCAGCTTGCTCATGCTGCAATCCTCTCATCAACTCGTTACTTTCTGACCCCAAAAGAAAGTGAGTTCGGTTTAAGTCACACCCCCAAAGCAACAAACTCGATCCGCTTCACATTCTGTCGAGGCTGAAGCGTCATTGCCTTGCAGCACTGTGTCGAATCATCAATTCTGTCGGTATCTTACGCATGTTTGTTAACGCTAACCTTGGAGGTGGTTCGCCCCTCCAAAGTCGCATTCCGCGCTCCCTGGCAGGATAATAATGAAAAAAACCGCACTCGCCATCTCCATGGCACTCGCTTCGACCAGCGTTTTGGCCGCCATGTCGGCCGAAGAGATCGCCCAGTACGATATCCCGTTTTACGATCACACCCTCGACATCGAAGACCGCCTGAATGACATCAGCCAGCGTCTGACCGACGAAGAGAAGGGTCATATGATCACCCTGTGGAACAAGGGCGTACCCCGCTATGGCTTGAAATCATTCCCCCCAGGCGAAGCCCTGCACGGTCTGGTGACCCCGCGTGAAATACCGCATACCGTGTTCCCCCAATCCATTGGCCTAGCCGCCACCTGGGACCCGGCTGCGATGAAGCGCATGGGCGATGCCGTCTCCGACGAAGCCCGCGCCCAGTACCACAATGGCCCACTCGACAACAGAGGCCAGAAAGGGCCGCTGACCTTCTGGTCACCGGTGATCAACATCGCCCGCGATCCGCGCTGGGGGCGCACCCAGGAAGCCTATGGCGAAGATCCGCTAGTCAACGGCACCTTTGCCACCGCCTATGTGCAGGGCCTGCAGGGTGACCATCCGAAATACCTGAAGACCGCCGCCGGTGCCAAGCACTTCGTTGCCAATAACGAAGAGCACAACCGCTTCAACGGCAACGCCGATATCTCCGAGAAACAACTGCGCGAGTACTACTTCCCCGCCTACAAACAGGTGGTGCAGGAAGGCGACGCCAAGATCATCATGACCGCCTACAACCGCCTCAACGGCGAGCCAGCAGTGACCAACAAGTGGCTGGTCAAAGACGTACTGCGCGGCGAGTGGGGCTTTGACGGCTTTGTACTGGGCGATTACGGCTCTATCCTGATGACCACCAAGGGCTGGGGTGAGCGTGGCTTCCAGGGCCATGAGATCTACGAAAACTACGTCGAAGCCACCGCCGCCGTGCTCAACGCCGAGACCCTGGATTTCGACAACACCCGAGTGTTCCGCCGCGAAGCGCTGACCGCCATCGAGCAGGGCAAAACCACCTCCGCGCAGCTGGACCGCGCCTTCCGCAACACCATGCGCGTCGGCCTGCAGTTGGGCATGTTCGATCCGGAAGAGCTCTCGCCCTGGAAAGATCTGCCGTTTGAGACTTTGACCACCTTCAAGGATCTGGCCCTGGAGCTGGCCGAGAAGTCCATGGTGCTGCTGCAGAACGAGCCGGTGAACGGCACCCCGCTGCTGCCACTGGACAAATCTGCCCTGAAAACCGTGGCGGTGATCGGCCCCAATGCCGATGTCCTGAACTACGGCACCTACTCCGGCACCGCCACCGATCCGGTCACCCCGCTGCAAGGCATTCGTGACTACCTCGGCGACGACGTCGAGGTGCTGTACGTGCCTTGGGCGACAGACGAAGATGAACTGACCCACATCGCGATGGACAACATCAGCACCCTGGACAACCAAGGGTTGGGGGTCTGGCGCGCCGTCTACCATGACGATCAGATGGCTCGTGGCAAACCCGCTGGCCGCGAAAACGTGGCCCACATCGACTTCAGCTGGACCGACGACAAGCCGCACGAGGCATTGACTAAGGATCGCTACTCCGTCACCTACACCACCACCGTCGTTCCGCCACAAAGCGGCCTCTACACCCTGGGCCTGGAGCACCAGGGCGGCGACGTCGTGATTAACGTTAACGGCGGTCCGCTGATCCGCGATCATGGCGATGCCAACAAGCTGCTCCGCTCCACCCAGGAGATCGAGCTGGACGCCAGCCAGGCCTATGAGATCACCGTGGTCTCCATGCGCAAAGGCAATGCCAAGGATCACGTGCTGCGCTTCGGTTGGCAGTTGCCACAAGAGGAAAGCCAGTTTGAAGGCGGTGAGCTGGAAGTGGCCAAGCAAGCGGATGCGGTGATCGCCGTGATGGGCCTGTCGGTCGATTACGAGCGTGAGTCCATTGACCGTGCCTTCGAAGGCCTGCCACAGGCGCAAACCGACATGCTGCGCTCCGTGGTGAACGCCAATCCGAACACCGTGGTGGTGATGCAGTCCGGCTCTTCCATCGAAAGCCCGTGGCTGAAGGACAATGTGCCGGCCATCCTGCAATCCTGGTACCCGGGTGAGCAGGGCGGCAACGCCATCGCCAACACCCTGTTTGGCGATAACAACCCGGGCGGCAAACTGCCACAAACCTGGGTACGCAGCTGGGACGATCTGCCGCCGTTCAACGACTACGACATGACCAAGGGTCGCAGCTACTGGTACTTCGACAAAGAGCCGCTGTTCGCCTTCGGTCACGGCCTGAGCTACACCGACTTCACCATGGACAAGCTGAAGCTCAAGTCCAACAAGGTGAAGCAGGACGGCACCATCGACTTAAGCGTGCGCGTGAAGAACACCGGCAAAGTGGATGGCGACGAAGTGGTTCAGGTTTACGTTCACGACAAGTTCGACCGCAGTGACAAGCCGCAGCAGCGTCTGAAGGCGTTCGAGCGCGTGTCCTTGAAGAAGGGCGAGCGCAAGACCGTGGATCTCTCCATCGACGTGGCCGACTTGGCCTACTGGGATGAGCAGACCAAAGACTGGGCTCTGGGCGACCGCTACGAAATTCGGGTCGGTAACGCCTCGGACAACATCAAGCTAACCGACACGGTTCGCGTGAAGTAATCGCACAGCAAACGACACAAGGCGCCCCATCGGGCGCCTTGTTTGTATCTGCGCATTTACAAGAGTTCACAAAGAACATTCGATCTGGTTTTACCCATTTCAGTTAAAGGAAGAACGATGATAAAAAGAACCGCTCTGGCCGTTTCCGCGGCCCTGCTCTGTGGCCCGGCCATCGCTGGTATGCCCGCCGCGGAGATCGCTCAATACGACATTCCGTTTTATGATCACACCCTGCCCATCGAAGCGCGCCTCGATGACATCACCGCCCGGCTGACACCGGCGGCAAAGGGCCAGATGATCAGCATGCGCAGTAACGGGGTGCCCCGTCTTGGCCTCAAGCCCTTTGAGCCAGGCGTGGCCCAGCATGGCCTCTCCACGCCACGCTCCAATTCGCATACGGTCTTCCCAACCTCCATCGCTATGGGTGCCACCTGGGACAGAGAGCTGATCTTACGTACCGGCGATGCCATCTCCGATGAGATCCGCGCCCAGTACCACAACGGTCCTGAGTTCAACAAGTTCGGACAGCGTGGGCCCTGTTCATGTACTCCCCGACGATCAACATGGCACGCGATCCCCGCTGGGGCCGGACTCAGGAGGCCTACGGCGAGGATCCTAAGCTGACCGGGGACATAGTGACCGCGTACATCAAGGGTCTTCAGGGGGACCATCCGACCTACTTGAAATCCGCCACCGGTCCGAAGCACTTCGTCGCCAACAATGAAGAGCACAACCGCTTCGGCGGCAACGCCGACATCAGTGAGAAGCAGTTGCGTGAATACTTCTTCCCGGCCTATCGACAGGCCATCGAGGAGGGCAACTCCAAGATCGTCATGACCGCCTACAACCGCCTCAATGGTGAGCCGGCGGTGACCAACACCTGGCTAGTGCGCGATGTGATGCGCGGTGAATGGGGCTTTGATGGTTTTGTGATCGGGGATTACGGCTCCATCCTGATGACCACCAAGGGCTGGGGTGAGCGCGGCTATACCGGCCATGAGATCTACGACAACTATGTCGAAGCCACTGCTGCCGTCATGAATGCTGACACCCTGGATTACGACAATACCCGGCTATTTCGCAGGGAACTGATGACCGCCATGGAGCAGGGCAAGGTACCGCAGGAAAAGCTGGATCGCGCCTTCCGCAACACCATGCGGGTCGGCCTGCAGCTGGGCATGTACGATCCCGAGTCTTTGTCTCCGTGGAAAGATCTGCCCTTTGAAACCCTGACCAGTTTTAAAGACTTGGCACTCGAGGTGGCCCAGAGCTCCATGGTGCTGCTGCAAAATGAGCCGGTCGATGGCACGCCGCTGCTGCCGCTGGACAAGTCCGCCATCAAAACCGTGGCGGTGATCGGCCCCAACGCCGATGTGCTCAACTACGGCACCTACTCCGGCACCGCCACCGATCCGGTCACCCCGCTGCAGGGTATCCGTGACTACCTGGGCAATGACGTCGAAGTCCTGTACGTGCCTTGGGCCGAAAACGAAGACGAGCTGCAGAGCGTCCCCATGGATAACATCATCCAGTTGGACAACCAGGGCTTAGGCGTCTGGCGCGCCGAGTACTACAACAACGGTCAGGCTGCGGGTCAGCCCATCGCCAGCGACAACGTCGCCGACGTCAATTTCGACTGGCTCGATACCTACCCGCACGAGTCCCAAAGTGGCCAATTCTACGCCGTCCGCTACACCACTGAGATCGTGCCTCCTATCGGCGGTGACTACACCTTCGGCATCGAGTACCACGGCACCGAGGCGAAGGTCTCGGTCAACGGGATCTCGGTGATCGACGCGCACCACCGTCCGGGCCAGGATCACCGCGAGACCCGTCCAGTCCGCCTGGACGCCAACCAGACCTATGAGATCGAAGTGGTGACCATGCGCAGAACCAACGAAGGCAAGCACCAGGTGCGCTTCGGCTGGCAACTGCCGAAACAGGATGACACCTTCGAAGGCGGTGAGCTCGAGGTGGCCAAGCAGGCCGACGCCGTGATCGCCGTGATGGGCATTTCCGTTAAGTACGAGCGTGAGGCCTACGACCGTACTGTGGAAGGCCTGCCACCGGGTCAGGAAGAGATGCTGGCCGGGATACTCAAAGCCAACCCCAATACCGTAGTGGTGCTGCAATCCGGCTCCTCCATCGAGAGCCCGTGGCTGAAGGACAACATGCCCGCCATCCTGCAGTCCTGGTACCCGGGCGAGCAAGGCGGTAACGCCATTGCCAACACCCTGTTTGGCGAGCATAACCCGGCTGGCAGACTGCCGCTGACCTACGTCAAAAGCTGGAACGATCTGCCGCCGTTCAGTGATTACGATCTGACCAAGGGACGTACCTACATGTACTTCGACAAGGAGCCACTGTGGGCCTTCGGCCACGGCCTGAGCTACACCGACTTCACCATGGACAAGCTCAAGCTCAAGTCTAAGAAGGTGA
This sequence comes from Ferrimonas pelagia, assembly GCF_039543565.1. Classification (NCBI taxonomy): domain Bacteria; kingdom Pseudomonadati; phylum Pseudomonadota; class Gammaproteobacteria; order Alteromonadales; family Ferrimonadaceae; genus Ferrimonas; species Ferrimonas pelagia. The sequence continues at coordinate 108,716 of NZ_BAABJZ010000105.1, forward strand.
AGTCCGATGGCACCATCGATCTCAGCGTTCGGGTGAAGAACACAGGTAAACGTGATGGCGATGAAGTGGTTCAGGTGTACGTGGTGGACAAGTTCGACCGCAGCGACAAGCCAAAGCAGCGTCTGAAAGCGTTCAAGCGTGTCAGCGTCGCCGCCAGCAAGTCCGAGACCGTCAAGCTCTCCATCGACGTGGCCGATCTGGCCTACTGGGATGAAAAGACCAAAGACTGGGCCCTGGGCAATCGCTATGAAATTCGCGTCGGTAACGCCTCGGACAACATCAAGCTGACCGACACGGTTCGCGTGAAATAAAAACAAAACAAACCGCACATGGCGCCCATCGGGTGCCTTTTTCCACTTTTAAGGAGAGACTCAATGCAACGAACTGCCCTTTGCGGCCTGATCACAACCCTGCTACTGGGTTGCGCCCAAGTCCCCAACCAGACGCCTGACACCACGGCGATCAAAACCATCGCCAACCCACTCGATCTAAATTACCGCTTTATGCTGAGTGGACGCTTTCGTGAAGCCGCCGACGCCACCGTCGTCCGCTACCAAGACAAATACCTGATGTTCGCCTCTAAATCTGGCGGCTACTTCGTCTCAGACGATCTGGTGGATTGGCAAGTGGTCGAAACCGACCAGTACAACGTCGAGGACTACGCCCCCTCTGCCGTGGTGATCGACGACACCGTCTACCTGCTGGCCTCCTCCCACAAGAAAACCAGCCTATATCGCTCCGACGACCCGCTATCGGGCAACTGGGAGGTCGAGGTACAGGAGATGCAGTACGGGATCTGGGATCCCGCCTTCTTTATGGATGACGACAAGCGCCTCTACCTCTATTGGGGCTGCTCCAACAGCCACCCGCTGTGGGGCGTCGAGCTGGACTACCGGGATCAGTTCCGCTTTATCGACCGTCGCAAAGGATTGGTTGAAACTCACCAGGCCCTTCACGGCTGGGAAGTGTCCGGCGATGACCATACCAACGATGAGCGCAAAGCCTGGATAGAAGGCGCCTGGGTGACCAAACACGACGGCCGCTACTACCTCTCCTACGCCGGCCCTGGCACCGAGTACAACACCTACAACGACGGCATGTATGTGTCTGACTCACCGCTCGGCCCCTTCACGCTGGCCGAGCACAACCCCTTTGCCTATAAGCCCGCCGGATTTGTCGCCGGGGCTGGCCATGGCAACACCTTCGAAGATAAGTACGGCAACTATTGGCATATGGGCACCGCCTCCGCCTCAACCGTTAACACCTTCGCCCGCCGCCTGGGGATCTACCCCACCTTCTTCGACGAGGACGGGATCGCCCACGCCGTCACCAAGTACGGCGACTACCCGATGATCGTGCCGGATCATAAGATCACGGATTTTGATCAGCTGTTCCCGGGCTGGATGCTGCTCTCCTACGACAAGCCGGTCACCGTCTCTTCCAGTCAGGCAGACTACCCGGCCAGCCAGATGGTGGATGAGCAGATCAAGACCTACTGGGCTGCCGAGACCGGCGGCGAACACGAGTGGGCCATGGTGGATCTGCAAGGGGACTACCAGGTCCACGCCATCCAGATCAACTTCTCCGAGCACAACGCCAAGGCCAAAGGGCGCCAGCCCGACTTGCGCCACCGCTATGTAGTCGAAAGCTCGCTGGATGGTCAGCAGTGGCAGACGGTGATGGATCGCGCCGATGCCGAGCACGACAACCCCCACGCCTATCTGCAACTGCCACAAGCGCAACCGGCACGCTACGTGCGCCTGCGCAACCTGGAAGTAGCCAGTGGTGAGCTCGCCCTGTCCGGTTTCCGTGTGTTCGGCCTGGGTGACGGGGCGAAACCGGCCGAGGTCACCGGTCTGCGCGCCGAGCGCCAGGCGGATCCGCGCCGGGTGGCGCTGAGCTGGATGGCGGTCCCCGAAGCCACCGGCTACACCGTCAGCTTCGGCACCCATCCGGGCAAGCTCTACAGCCATCACACCGTCTACGGTAACAATCAGGTCGATATCAACGCCCTGCACGGCGAGCGTGACTACTACTTCGGCATTGAAGCCTTCAATGAAAACGGGATCACGCCGAGCCCGTCCGTCGTCAAGGTGACCGCTCCCCGCTGATCACCGGCGCGCCAGGTGCTGTGTCCCCCGTGGTCGCAGCGCCTAGTCTAAACGCGATAAAAAACTGCAAAGAGCACGCAAAGTTCGCCAACCGAAACGGCGTTCAGCCCGCCTCCTTTGCCTGGCGCTTCCCCCCCTTGGCCTGCAACCAATCTCATACGCCTGGCAACTCACCATAAACCAGATTCATGAGCCCCCAACCCAATCTGCAAAAAAAGCCATCCCCTAGCGACTTCTTGCCCATTTTTTTTCAAAATAGTGATTCAATAACGAACGTTGATAGCGATAACAAAACAAGTGGCGCACGGCACACTCCCTGAAACCAAGCAGCACGGTAGTAGACGATCGTTACAGCGATCTCGTGAGCCCGCACGGCCAGATCATCTCTCCCAAGAGATCTTGAAAGGAAACCACAATGAAATCTAAGTTAGCGACGGCGGTCAGTGCCGCACTTCTCATGGCACCTGCCTGGGCCAATGTCTCCGACAACCAGCCCGACATCCCCTTCTTCGATCACACCCTGCCCATCGAAGAGCGTCTAGACGACATCACCGCCCGCCTCACTAACGAGGAGAAGGGCCATATGCTGACCCTATGGAACGAAGGCGTGCCACGCATGGGCATGCTGGCGTTCGAGCCCGGCGAAGCCCTGCACGGATTGGCCTCACCACGGCACAACGTCGCCACCGTATTCCCCCAATCCACCATGCTGGCCTCCATGTGGGATCCTGCGTTGATGAAGCGCATCGGCGACATCGTCTCCGACGAAGCCCGGGCCCAACACCACCACGGTCCGGTGATGCCCCGTGGCCGCAAAGGTCCGCTGATGTTCTGGTCACCGGTGATCAACATCGCCCGTGACCCACGCTGGGGCCGCACCCAGGAAGCCTATGGCGAAGATCCACTGCTCAACGGCATCAAAGCCACCGCCTATGTGCAGGGCCTGCAGGGTGACCATCCGAAATACCTGAAGACCGCCGCTGGCGCCAAGCACTTCGTTGCCAACAACGAGGAGCACAACCGCTTCAACGGCAACGCCGATATCTCCGAGAAGCAGCTGCGCGAGTACTACTTCCCCGCCTACAAACAGGTGGTGCAGGAGGGCGACGCCAAGATCATCATGACCGCCTACAACGCCCTCAACGGCGAGCCGGCGGTGACCAACACCTGGCTGGTGAAAGATGTGCTGCGCGGCGAATGGGGCTTTGACGGCTTCGTACTGGGCGATTACGGCTCGGTGATGATGACTCGCAAGGGCTGGGGTGAGCGTGGCTACATCGGCCACGAGATCTACGACACCTACAAAGACGCCGCCGCCGCGGTGATGAACGCCGAGACCCTGGACTTCGACAACACCTCACTGTTCCGCACCGATCTGGTCCAGGCCATCGAAGAGGGCATGGTGCCGCAAGAGAAGTTCGACCGCGCCTTTAAGAACACCATGCGGGTCAGCCTGCAGTTGGGCATGTGGGATCCGGAAGAGCTGAGCCCATGGAAGGATCTGGCGTTTGATATTATGGCCAGCGACGCCCACAAAGCCGTTGCACTGGAAGCCGCCGAGAAGGGCATGGTGCTGCTGCAAAACGAGCCGGTGGCCGAGCAGCCACTGCTGCCGCTGGACAAGTCCGCCATCAAGACCGTCGCGGTGATCGGCCCTAACGCCGACATGGTCAACTTCGGTACCTACTCTGGCAACCCGAGAGATCCGATCTCGCCGCTGCAGGGCATTCGTGACTACCTCGGCGACGACGTCGAGGTACTGTACGTGCCTTGGGCCGAGAACGAAGACGAACTGCAGACCGTACCGATGGACAACATCGTCCTGCTGGACAACCAAGGTCTGGGGATCTGGCGCGCCGAGTACTACAACAATGGTCAAGCCGCCGGTAAGCCGATTGCCAGCGACAACGTCGCTGACGTCAACTTCGACTGGCTCGATACCTACCCACACGAGTCCCAAAACGGCCGTCACTACTCCGCCCGCTACACCACTCAGATCGTCCCTTCTGTTGGCGGTGACTACACCTTCGGCGTCGAATACCATGGCACCGAGGCGAAGGTATCGGTCAACGGTGTGTCGGTGATCGACGCTCACCACCGTAAAGGCCAGGATCACCGCGAGATCCGTCCGGTGCGGCTGGAAGCCAACCAGACCTATGAGATCGAAGTGGTGTCCATGCGCAGCACCAACGAAGGCAAACACCAGGTGCGCTTCGGCTGGCAGTTGCCAAAACAGGATGACACCTTCGAAGGCGGTGAGCTCGAGGTAGCCAAACAGGCCGACGCCGTGATCGCCGTGATGGGTATTTCCGTTAAGTACGAGCGTGAAGCCTACGATCGTACCGTGGAAGGCCTGCCACCGGGTCAGGAAGAGATGCTAGCCAGCGTGCTTAAAGCCAACCCGAACACCGTCGTCGTGCTGCAGTCCGGCTCCTCCATCGAAAGCCCTTGGCTGAAGGACAACGTGCCCGCCATTCTGCAATCCTGGTACCCGGGTGAGCAGGGTGGTCGCGCCATCGCCAACACCCTGTTCGGCGACAACAACCCGGGCGGCAAACTGCCGCTGACCTGGGTTCGTAGCTGGGGTGATCTGCCACCGTTCAATGACTACGACATCACCAATGGCCGTACCTACATGCACTTCGATAAGGAGCCGCTGTGGGCCTTCGGTCACGGCCTGAGCTACACCGACTTTAAAATGGACAAGCTTAAGCTCAAATCCAACAAGGTGAAGCAGGACGGCACCATCGACTTAAGCGTTCGCGTCAAGAACACCGGTAAAGTTGACGGCGACGAAGTCGTACAGGTCTACGTAGTGGACAAGTTCGATCGCAGCGATAAGCCGAAACAACGCCTGAAGGCCTTCGAGCGTGTCAGCGTGAAAGCCGGCAAGTCCGAGACCGTTAAGCTCTCCATCGACGTGGCCGACTTGGCTTACTGGGATGAGAAAACCAAGGATTGGGCCCTAGGCGATCGCTACGAAATTCGCGTCGGTAACGCCTCGGACAACACCACGCTGAGCGACACCGTTCGCCTCAAGTAATCACAGAAGCAACGACACAAGGCGCCCAGTCGGGCGCCTTTTTGCTGCCCCTAAATATGAGTAACGTTCACCGCAGCCAGCACCCCTTGCAACTTCATTACAGTTCTTTACTGACCTTGAAGGGCTATGCCCTTGGGCTTAGTGATTAAATGACCACACTGATAGCGCTAACCAAATACGCACTCCGCAATCGCTCCTGTCGTTCACTGCAACCACAGTCTTTAATGAAAAACGGATAGAAGTAGCCAATGAAACTGCCGTTGAGCTTCACAGCCCCCACCGTCTTCGCCGCATTTGCCGCGCGAACCCAAAGAGGGCTGCCCAATCACCAGACTCAAAGCCCCCTTCGGGTCGGTTGGCTCAATCACAGCTCAGACGGCCTGCCGCGCTTTGCATGCACCCCATTGACAGCAAACACCTCATCCCATCAAGGCGCCCATCAAGGCGCCTTGTTTGCATTCAGTCGCCAGCGAAAACTTATAACCCGCGTTCGATCTGGCCTCTTTTCAACTGAGTCATTGCCCGTCGTTCCCTCGGGCAGTAGCGCAATAACCTAGGAAAAACCATGATAAAAAGAACCGCCTTGGCCGTTTCCGCGGCCCTGCTGTGCAGCCCGGTCTTCGCCGGCATGCCCGCCGCCGAGATCGCCCAGTACGATATCCCGTTTTATGATCACACCCTCTCCATCGAGGAGCGTCTGGACGATCTGTCCGCACGCCTGACCGATGAAGAGAAGGGCCATATGATCACCATCTGGAACCCGGGTGTGCCACGCTTGGGCCTCAAGGTTTACATGGGCGGCGAAGCCCTGCACGGCCTGTCCGCCCCGCGCGATAACGCCGCCACCGTCTTCCCGCAATCCATCGGCCTGGCCTCCACCTGGGATCCAGAAGCGATGAAGCGCATGGGTGATGCCATCTCCGATGAAGCCCGCGCCCAGTATCACAACGGCCCTATCCTGCAGCGTGGCCGTAAGGGCCCACTGACCTTCTGGTCACCGGTGATCAACATCGCCCGCGACCCTCGCTGGGGCCGCACCCAGGAAGCCTATGGCGAAGATCCGCTGCTTAACGGCACCTTTGCTACCGCCTACATTCAGGGCATGCAGGGCGACCACCCGACCTACCTGAAGACCGCTGCCGGTCCTAAGCACTTCGTTGCCAACAACGAGGAGCACAACCGCTTCAACGGCAACGCCGATATCTCCGAGAAGCAGCTGCGTGAGTACTACTTCCCCGCCTACAAGCAGGCGGTTGAAGAGGGCAACGCCAAGATCGTCATGACCGCCTATAACGCCCTCAATGGCGTGCCCGCGGTGAACAACAAATGGTTGGTCAAAGACGTGCTGCGTGGTGAATGGGGCTTCGACGGCTTCGTGCTGGGCGATTACGGCTCCATCCTGATGACCACCAAGGGCTGGGGTGAGCGTGGCTTCAAAGGCCATGAGATCTATGAAAACTACGTTGAAGCGGCAGCCGCCGTCCTAAACGCCGAAACCCTAGACTTCGACAACACCCGGATCTTCCGTAACGAAGCGATCAAGGCGATCAAGCAAGGCAAAGCCAGCAGCGAAAGCCTGGATCGCGCCTTCCGCAACACCATGCGCGTCGGCCTACAGCTGGGCATGTTCGATCCGGAAGAATTGTCTCCTTGGAAGGATCTGCCCTTCTCATTGCTGACCAGCCACAAAGAGCTGGCACTGGAGCTGGCCGAAAAATCCATGGTGCTGCTGCAGAACGAACCGGTGGACGGCACCCCGCTGCTGCCGCTGGACAAGTCGGCACTGAAGACCGTTGCCGTGATCGGTCCCAACGCCGATCGCCTCAACTACGGCACCTACTCCGGCACCGCGACCGATCCGGTCACCCCGCTGCAAGGCATTCGTGACTACCTGGGCGATGACGTCGAGGTGCTGTACGTGCCTTGGTCCAACACCGAAAACGAGCTGACCCACATCCCGATGGACAACATCACCACTCTGGATAACCAGGGCATGGGGATCTGGCGCGCCTTCTATCACAACGATCAGATGGCCCGTGGCGCTGCGGACGGCCGTGAAAACGTCGCTCACATCGACTTCAGCTGGACCGACGACGTGCCACACGAAGCGATCGAGCGCGAGCGTTACTCCGTCACCTACAAAACCAACGTGGTTCCGCCACAAAGCGGCCTCTACACCCTGGGCATCGAGCACATGGGTGGCGACATCGTGGTTCAGGTCAACGGTGCACCGTTGATCCGTGACCACGGTGACAACCCGGAGATGACCCGCTTCACCAAAGAGATCGAACTGGACGCCACCCAGACCTACGAGTTCACTGTGATCTCCATGCGTCGCGCCAATGCCCCAGAGCACGCCCTACGCTTTGGCTGGCAGGAGCCGCAAGAGGCGAACCAATTTGAAGGCGGCGAGCTGGAAGTGGCCAAGAAAGCCGATGCCGTGATCGCCGTGATGGGCATTTCCGTGGCGTACGAGCGTGAGTCCATTGACCGCGCCTTCGAAGGCCTGCCAACCGCACAAACCGAGATGCTGCAAAGCGTGGTGAACGCCAACCCGAACACCGTCGTGGTAATGCAGTCCGGCTCCTCCATCGAGAGCCCTTGGCTGAAGGACAATGTGCCGGCCATCCTGCAAGCCTGGTACCCGGGTGAGCAGGGCGGTAACGCCATTGCCAACACCCTGTTCGGTGACAACAACCCAGGCGGCAAACTGCCGCTGACTTGGGTCAAGACCTGGGATGACCTGCCGCCGTTCAACGACTACGACATGACCAAAGGTCGCAGCTACTGGTACTTCGACAAGGAGCCGCTGTTCGCCTTCGGTCATGGCCTGAGCTACACCGACTTCACCATGGACAAGCTGAAGCTCAAGTCCAACAAGGTGAAGCAGGACGGCACCATCGACTTAAGCGTGCGCGTTAAGAACACCGGCAAAGTGGATGGCGACGAAGTGGTTCAGGTTTACGTACACGACAAGTTCGACCGCAGCGACAAGCCGAAGCAGCGCCTGAAGGCGTTCGAGCGTGTCAGCGTGAAGGCCGGTAAGTCCGAGACCGTTAATCTTTCCATCGACGTAGCCGATCTGGCCTACTGGGATGAGAAGACCAAAAACTGGGCCCTGGGCGACCGCTACGAGATCCGCGTCGGTAACGCCTCGGACAACATCAAGCTGACCGACACGGTTCGCGTGAAGTAACCGCAAAGTACACCACCTAAGGCGCCCTGATGGGCGCCTTCTCTGTGGTCATGACGCCCGCGCGCTCAAGCTAAGGCGATCATGATTTAACCCTAGAAAACGGCACCGAAGCAAAGCAGTGGTTTGATGCTGCGCGCGAGAAGGGGAGCGAACACATCGCCCGCCTTTGCCCGAAAAGCACCACGCCTGGCGACCCCATGTCCAACGCGGTATCAATCGCAGTCAATGGCCAAAGGTCGATCGGACGTATCGTTTCACGCTCAACGGGACCGCACACCACCAAACCCTCTGTACCTTCAATGGGTGCCTGTTCAACGTCATTTGCAGATCTCGCCTCCCCCCTGTTAGCACCCTCACAGGACGGCGAACTGACCCCTTGAACCTGAGAGAACAGAATGAAAAAAACGGCACTTTCACTGGTTATACTGGGCAGCTTGAGCGCGGCACACGCAGCGCAGCGTCCCAACATCGTGTTCGTGTTCAACGATGACCATACGCGTCAGGCCATCGGCGCATATAACGACCGTTTTGAGATGCTGGATCCCACCCCAAACATCGACAAAATGGCCGAGCAGGGCATGCGATTCGACCGCGCGTATGTCGGCAACTCCATCTGTGCCCCCAGCCGAGCCACGGTACTGACCGGCAAACACAGCCATAAAAACGGCAAATTTAACAATCAGAAAGACAACGTCTTCGATCACGATCAGCAAACCTTCCCCAAGCTGCTGCAGCAAGGCGGCTACAAGACCGCTCTGATCGGCAAAACCCACTTGGGACACGGCTGGGGCGGCTTTGATCATCTGGACTACTTCCCCATGGGCGGCGACTACTACAACCCCATCTTCACCGGCCACAATAATAAGCGCACCCAGGTCGAAGGCTATGTGACCGATGTGATCATGGAGCGTGGTATCGACTGGATGGAGTCGCAGCGTCAATCCGGTGAGCCCTTTATGCTGGCGCTGTGGAACAAGGCGCCGCACCGCGAGTTTCTCCCCGCGATCCGTCACGCCGACAAGTGGCACGACATCGAGCTGCCTCTGCCTGCCACCCTGTACGACGATTATGAAAACCGTCCGGCGGCGGCGATGCAGACCATGCACATCGATCACAACCTGGGGTTTTGGTATGACCTTAAGGTGCTGGAGATGGAAGATCCCAAGGACGGCACCCAGATGGGGGGCACCCGTTGGCACCAGCGCATGACGGACGCGCAACGCAGTGCCTGGGACGCCAAGCGCAAGCCGATGGACGACGCCTTCCTGGCGCAGAAGCTGACCGGTAACGAACTGTTCGAGTGGAAATACCAACGCTACGTCAAGGACTACCTGCGCACGAGCTACGCCATCGATGAAAGCATCGGTGAGCTGATGGAATACCTCGAGAAGAGCGGCCTGGCGGAAAACACCATCATCGTGTACTCCTCCGATCAGGGCTTCTTCCTCGGTGAGCACGGTTGGTACGACAAGCGCTTTATGTACGAAGAGAGCTACTCAACCCCGCTGATCGTGCGCTGGCCTGCCGCCGTCAAAGCGGGATCGGTGAATGCCGATCTGGTGCAGAACATCGATTTCGCGCCGACCTTCCTTGACCTCGCCGGCGTCGACATTCCAGAAGACGTACAAGGGAAAAGCTTGGTGCCCCTATTCAAAGGGGAAACACCGGAGGACTGGCGTAAGAGCCTGTACTACCACTACGTCGATGAAGCGCACGACGTACGACCGCATGAAGGGGTCAGCACCGATCAATTTAAGTTGATCCGCTTCTACGGCAAGGATTTCGAGGACGGTGAATTCTGGGAGTTCTACGATAACCAGCGGGACCCGGAAGAGATCAACAACGCCATCGACAACCCGGAATATAAGTTGGAGATCAAACGGCTGAAGAAAGAGCTGGCGAAGCTGCGCAAGAAGTACGAAGTACCGGACGGCTGGCCTGCACTGGAATCCCAATAAGTCCACATTAATGCCGGCCGTTCGCACCGACCGGCATTGTTTGGCCTTAAACCGCTAAAGGTGGCGTACGGACCAAGTTCGACCGCTGAGAACAACCGTAGCAGCAAATCGTCTGCAGAACGCTTGCGCCCAGCAGCATGCCTGATACCGCCCAGAGCGCCAGGCATCCCCTGGACTCGCGCCTGCGGATCGACACATAACCCAGAGCACAAAGCGCCCATTTGGACGCCTCCCCGTTTCCATAGTTCGAGGGGCGTTCACTAAAGTCGGCAGCCCCTGCAACTTCATTACAGTTCTTTACTGACACGAAAGGGGTGTGCCCTTTCGCTTAATGATTAAATGGCAATAATGTTATCGATAACAATTTAGATAGCCGCAATCAAATCACAGCATGGGCTCGGTGAAGCCAAAAAAAAATCACTCAAACGTTTTCTGAGCCAGCACATTCTGATCACCGCTCCCAGGGGATCTTGAAAGGAAATAATAATGAAATCTAAGTTAGCGACGGCCATCAGCGTAGCATTGCTGATCGCACCAGCCTTGGCCAACGCCTCCGACACCCGGCCTGAGATCCCCTTCTACGATCACACTCTGCCCTTCGACGCCCGCCTGGATGACATCTCGGCGCGGATGAGCAACGAGGAGAAGGGCCATATGATCTCCCTGTTCAATAAGGGCGTGCCTCGCCTTGGCCTCAAGGCCTTCACCCCTGGCGAAGCCCTGCACGGCCTGACCTCGCCGCACGCCACCACGGTGTTCCCTCAGTCCATCGGCCTGGCCGCGACCTGGGATCCGATTGCGGTGCAGCGCATGGGATCGGCGATCTCCGATGAAGCCCGCGCCCAGTACCACAATGGGCCAAACGTCCACGGCAACCGCGATCAGGTGGATCAGCCCGGTCCGTTGATGTTCTGGTCACCGGTGATCAACGTCGCCCGCGATCCACGCTGGGGCCGCACCCAAGAAGCCTATGGCGAAGATCCTCTGATGAACGGCACCATGGCCACCGCCTATGTCACCGGCATGCAGGGCGATCATCCCAAGTACCTGAAGACCGCCGCCGGCGCCAAGCACTTCGTTGCCAACAACGAGGAGCACAACCGCTTCTACACCAGCGCCGAGATCAGCGAGAAACAGCTGCGCGAATTCTACTTCCCGGCCTACAAGCAGGTGGTGCAGGAGGGCAACGCCCACATCATCATGACCGCCTACAACGCCGTGAACGGCGAACCGGCAGTCACCAACAAGTGGCTGGTCAACGACGTGCTGCGTGACGAATGGGGCTTCGACGGCCTGGTGATGGCCGACTACGGCTCGGTCGCCCTACTGACCGAGGGCTACGGCCAAGGCGGCCTGGAAGGCCATGGGATCTACCCCAGCCATAAAGAATCCGCCGCGGCGGTCCTCAACGCCCAGACCCTGGACCTGGACAACACCTCCATCTTCCGCCGCGAGCTGATCCAAGCGGTTGAAGAGGGCATGGTGCCGCAAGCGCAGCTGGACCGCGCCTTCCGTAACGTGATGACCGTCGGCCTCAAGCTGGGCATGTTCGATCCTGAGGAGCTCTCCCCGTGGAAGGACATTCCGTTTGAAACCCTGACCAGCTTTAAGGATCTGGCGCTGGAGCTGGCGGAGAAATCCATCGTCCTGCTGCAGAACGAGCCGGTTGATGGCACCCCGCTGCTGCCGCTGGATAAGTCGGCGCTGAAAACCGTGGCGGTGATCGGCCCCAACGCCGAGCGCCTCAATTACGGCACCTACTCCGGCACCGCCACCGATCCGGTCACCCCGCTGCAAGGCATTCGTGACTACCTCGGCGACGACGTCGAGGTGCTGTACGTGCCTTGGACCGGATCCGAGGCCGGCTTCGATCACATCGACATGAGCAACATCACCCTGCTGGACGACCACGGCATGGGCGTGTGGCAAGCCCAGTACTACGACAACTCCAACGCCGTCGGCGAACCCGTTGCCATCGGCAAGACACCGAACATCGATCAGCACTGGACCGACACCCCACCCCATGAATCCTTGGGCAAGGCCTATGGGGTACGCTACACCACCACGCTGATCCCACCGCAGGCGGGTACCTACACCCTGCGGGTTAAGCACGTCGGGGGTAACGCCATTTTGAAGATCAACGACAATGTGGTGATGCGCGCCCATGGCCGCTCTTATGAGCAGGAGCACGTGGCAGACTTCCAGTTTGAAGCCAACCAGAGCTACACCCTAGAGCTGCAATCCGGTCGACCGAGCCGGGCCAACGAGCATCAGATCAGCTTCGGCTGGCGCCTGCCGCTGGAGGAGAACCAGTTTGAGGGCGGTGAATTGGAAGTGGCCAAACAGGCCGATGCGGTGATCGCCGTGATGGGCCTGTCCACCCAGTTCGAGCGTGAGTCCGTCGACCGCTCGGCACCGGGTCTGCCGAGCGAGCAAACCGACATGCTGCGCGGCGTGATCAACGCCAACCCCAACACCATTGTGGTGCTGCAGTCCGGCTCCGCCATCGAGACGCCCTTCCTGAAGAACCGGATCCCGGCGGTACTGCAATCCTGGTACCCGGGTGAGCGCGGTGGTGAGGCGATCGCCAACACCCTGTTTGGTGACAACAACCCAGGTGGCAAACTGCCGCTGACCTTCCCGCGCAGCTGGAAGGATCTGCCCGCCTTCGACGATTACGACATCACCAAGGGTCGCAGCTATTGGTACTTCGATAAGGAGCCTCTGTGGGCCTTTGGCCACGGCCTGAGCTACACCGACTTCAAGATGGATAAGCTCAAGCTCAAGTCCAAGAAGGTAAAAGCAGATGGCACCATCGACTTAAGCGTTCGCGTTAACAACACTGGCAAGGTCGATGGCGACGAAGTGGTTCAGGTGTATGTGGTGGACAAGTTCGACCGCAGCGACAAGCCGCAGCAGCGTCTCAAAGCGTTTGAGCGCGTCAGCGTGAAAGCCGGCAAGTCCGAGACCGTCGAGCTCTCCATCGATGTGGCCGAGCTGGCCTACTGGGATGAAAAGACCAAGAACTGGGCCCTGGGCGACCGTTATGAGATCCGCGTCGGTAACGCCTCGGATAACATCACGCTGAGCGAAACCGTTCGCGTGAAGTAACCACCATTGTGAGCAAACCATTATCACGCGGCCCATTCGGGCCGCGTTTTATTCGGGATAAGAGTCATGGATAAACTCAGAAACAGCCTACTGCCTGCTGCGCTGCTACCGCTGGCGGCCGTCGCCAGCGGCGAGGCCCCAACGCCACCCAATGTGGTGGTGATCTACGTGGACGATCTCGGCTACGCCGATGTCAGCGCCTACCCCCACGCCAGCGCCGATGTGCACACCCCGCACATCGACGCCATCGCCGAAAATGGCGTGTTGATGACCAAAGGCTATGTTACCTCCCCTATGTGCGGCCCTTCTCGCGCCGCACTGGTCACCGGCCGCTATCAACAGCGGATCGGCTATGAGCTGCACTGGGGCCCCGGCGCCGTCGCCCGCGATCCCGAGGTGGATTTTGGTCTGCCCGCGGCCGAGCCCACCATCGCCCATCACTTTCAGGGTTTAGGCTATCGCACCTTCGCCTTCGGCAAATGGCACCTGGGCAACAGCGAGGCGCAGCTGCCCCACAACAAGGGCTTCGATGAATACTATGGGATCATCGAGCCGGGCAACCAGCTGCACCTGACTCAGGAGCACATCGACTACGGCCTGACCTTCTGGGATGATCAAGTGGATGCCAAGAGCGAGGAGATGTTCCTGACCGAGCTCTACACCGACAAGGCGATCGACTTCGTTAACCGCCACAAGGACGATCCCTTCTTCATGTATCTGTCCTACACCGCGGTGCATGCCCCTACCGACGCGGCCCAGCGCTACCATGATCAGGTCGCCGACATCGAGGTGAGCCTGCCGGAGGAATACCAGAGTAACGATCCCCGCTACCATGTCAGCGCAGACCAGCGCCGCAGTCTGCTGGCGATGCTGGCCGAGTTGGACGACAACGTCGGCCGCTTTATGACCCAGCTGGAGCGCCACGGGCTGAGCGACAACACCCTGCTGTTCTTTATCAGCGACAACGGCGGCAAGCCGGGCAACAACGCCTCCTATAACCTGCCGCTCAACGGCCAGAAGGGCCAGTTGCTTGAGGGCGGGATCCACGTCCCCTACCTGATGCAATGGCCAGCCCAACTGCCCAAGGGGCTGGTGTATGACCATCCGGTGCTGCAGATCGACGTGCTGCCCACCGCATTGGCCGCAGCCGGCGGGCAAGCGCCCGAGGTAACCGACGGCGTCAACCTGCTGCCCCACCTGCAGGGCAAGCATACTACCAAGCCTCACGAGGCTCTGTTCTGGCGCACCGGCCACAACTGGGCAGTGCAGCAGGACGATTGGAAGCTGGTGCACAGCGCCAGGGACTTCTTCCTCAAGCCCAAGGGTGAGCCGGCGCTCTACTATCTGGGGGACGATCCCAGCGAGCAGGAGAACCTGATCCAACGCTTCCCGGAGCGGGCCGAGACCCTACAGAAATTGTGGGATCAGTGGAACCAAGACAATGTCACCCCGCTATTTGGCCCGCCCAACCTGCGGCCACGCTACGACATGCCCCATAATCTGCTTGATCCCGCCTGGCGCGAGCGCTGGCAAAACCGACCCGGGCAAAAGTAATACACGCCGTTGTAGCCACGGCGTCCTTGATCCAAGCCGCTCCCAGAGCCATGGATCGAGTAGGAGGGGGCCTTGCGGCCCCCGTCCTCTCACACCACCGGGCATACGGTTCCGTACCACGGCGGTTCAAGTTAAACCTTTGAGCCGCTGATAATGACCCAGCAGCGATATCAGTCCTAAA